>JAGGAA010000328.1 GCA_017889675.1 Bacillota bacterium
ATGACACTACTCTATAATTTTTCTACTTACATCTTCTAGGGACACGCTGCGAGGTGTGTTTCTAGCTACTGGATACTGCTATTTAAGGTAAGAATTAAGACATTATTGTTGGCTCCCAAGGCGAGTGACCAATAAAACACAAAGTTCATATATTGCAGTAAAGAGAAGAGTCTCTTTAACTAGGATGAAAGGGGGAATACAAATGCCTCGAGGATTTGGCGGTTGTGGTGGATTTGGTAGCAGTTGGATAATTATAATTATCATCATCATTTTACTATTCTGGCTGGGTGAAGAGGATTCTGGGATTAGTGGTTAATAAAACTATGGTAATGTATATGCGTAAATAGAAAAAAACACGCGTAATTTACGCGTGTTTTTTTTAATTCTTTTTCGTAGCATCATTAGGTTTAGGTGGAGGTGGGGGTGCTATTGTAGTATTATCGCCTCTTGCGGGCGGTGGTGGCAAAGTTTGCTCACCAGCAGCAGTGCTGTCAGTATTAGTATTCTTACCATCTTTACCTTTGCCATCTTTATTTTCCTTACTATCTTTTGTCGCAGGAACCGTTGACACTTTAGTAGGCTGAGTACCTTCAACGAAAATCTCACTGCGGCCATCCTTGTTATTAGGATCATTTACAAGCAGACCGTCTTTATCGGAGACTCTGGCACCGACAATACCGGACGGCCTAACAAAATCACGAGCTACATATTTGTCAGCAACACCACTCATAAAGCTCTTCCATATACTAGCAGGAACTGTACCGCCAGTAACGCCGTTTAAATATTCCGGATTATCGCAACCCATCCAGACAGCAGCCACTAAATCAGGAGTAAAGCCAACAAACCAGGCATCTTTATAATCACTAGTGGTGCCTGTTTTACCAGCAGCTGGGCGTCCAAAGTACGCGCCGGTACCTGTACCGTTGTTAATAACCCCCTTCATCATATCTGTGAGCAGGAATGCACTACGTTCATTGACAACTACTTTTTCCTTAGGAATATATTCCTCGATTACTTTACCATTGCGATTAACAACTTTAACAATGGCTGTAGGCTCAACACGAACACCATTATTTGCCAGTACCCCATAGGCGCTGGCAAGCTCCATAGGGGTAACTCCTCTGGTAAGACCACCTAATGACATGGCCAAATTGCGATCATTCGTATCACCAGTAAGTACCAGCGTAGAAATGCCCATCTGCTGAGCATAGTATAACGTTTTATCAATACCGGCTTGTTGTGCCAGTTTGACAGTAACTACATTCAACGACTGTTCAAGCGCAGTTCGCAGTGTTACCGAACCCCGAAAACTCCGATCATAATTTACCGGCGACCAACTGCCAAAACTAACAGGGCTATCATCAATAACACTGGCTGGAGTAAACCCACTTTCAATAGCTGCTAAATAAACAAAGGGTTTAAACGCAGAACCTGGCTGGCGTTCTGCTAAAACGGCCCGGTTAAACTGGTCATTCCCGCGGCCACCGACCATTGCTTTTATATGACCAGTGTGTGGCTCAATGGCGACAAGAGCTCCTTGCGGTTGTTTAATACCATTATTATCGGTGTGAAGCGTTGGGAGCTTATTCATGGCCTGTTCTGCTTTGCTTTGCATGTCAAGATCTAATGTTGTATATACTTTAAGACCATCTTTATATACGGCATCAGCACCATATTTGTCGATAAGAAGTTGTATTACATAATCAGTAAAATAAGAAGCGGGTGTAGTAGTGGATGTTTGGCGGGCGGCTAGTTTAATTTCAGTAGTTCTTGCTTTAGCAGCCGAAAGTGAATCAATATAGCCATATTTAACCATTTGTTCCAGCACAATAACTTGACGTTCTTTAGCCGCTTTTAAATTACTTGTGGGAGAATAATAGTTTGGACTTTTTGGTATACCCGCAATCATGGCACATTCGGCTAAGTTTAAATCTTCGACATTTTTCCCAAAGTATATTTGTGCTGCTGTCTGAACCCCATATGCGCCTTGCCCAAAATAAATGTGGTTCATATACATTTCAAGTATTTCGTCTTTGCTATATTGCCGTTCAATTTGCAAAGATAAAAAAGCTTCCTGAATTTTACGCTTAATCGTTTGGTCCTGAGAAAGTAAGGCATTTCTAGCTAATTGCTGTGTTATAGTACTGCCACCTTCAGAGATGCCCCTGTCTGTCACATTAGACCAGACCGCACGCAAAATACCACGAGGATCAATACCACTATGTTGATAAAAACGGGCATCTTCAGCAGCAATAAAAGCATGTTGAAGGTTTTTTGGTACTTTATTGATAGATGCCGGTAAACGATTTTCAACAGAGTGAATGGTGGTAATCAATTTCCCATTAGCGTCAAAAATTTGAGAAGAAACAGCAGGGCGTATGTCGCCACTTAAGCTGGGCATGGTATGAATACTGGCGGTTAAAAACCCCAATCCGGCTCCCATCAACATAACCATGAACACGAGAGTAACAATAATCGTAAATCTTCGTGAAGTTTTCTTGGGACGTTGTCGATTACTCTCTTTGTTTTCATTATTTTTATCTTGCATACTTTCATCCCCTTACAGATTAAATCATAATGACACTTATAATTTTTTTGATCAGATTTAAAGGATTTGATTCGCTAACCATTATATCATAAAAAAACTAAGGATAGGTATTTCTTTGTCAACAGTTTGCAATATTAAATTTGGTATGTTATAATGCAGC
>JAGGAA010000063.1 GCA_017889675.1 Bacillota bacterium
TTATTGTTGGCAGCGCGGTTGTGGATCGTTTGGCAAAACAAGGTGTTGCAGCTGTGCAGGAGTTTACCAGTACGCTTAGGCAGGCACTTGATAAGGGGGTGCAAGGATGAAAGCATTTCCCGAAAAAGAGGAATTTTGCCGGTTAGCGGCAACCTACTCCGTGATGCCGGTAAGTGTTGAGTTACCAACCGATATGGAAACTCCGGTTTCGCTGTATTATAAACTGGTAGGCGATGAGCCGGGATTTATCTTAGAAAGTGCCCAGACCGGCAAAAACTTTGGCCGCTATTCCTTCATTGGAACAAGGCCGTTGGCTACATTTACTGCCTATAGTAACAAGGCTGAACTTAGTTTTGGTGACTGTATTTTTAAAGAGCAGGGGCAACCGCACCTATTGCTTGCTGATTTTTTAAAACGATTTTCCATGCCGGAAATGCCGGAATTGCCGTCATTTGCCGGTGGTGCGGTGGGCTATGCCGCTTACGAATCAGTGGCCTCCTGGGAACGGGTATGTGGTCTAACAATACCAGATGACTTGCCGCTCATTGAATTATTGGTTTGTAAATTTATCATAGTTATGGATCATCTTACTCATTGTACGCAACTGATCAATCTGGTACACCTTACCCCCGAAGTTCAGGCTGCGGCAGAATATGAGCAGGCACTACAGGAACTGGAAAAACTTGTGGCTAAACTCAGCCAGCCTGTCATTTTGCCTGATGACCAGTCAGCTCAGGACAGCCAACCCAATGTAACGGCTGAACTAAATGATGCGGAGGATGAAGCTTTCCGTAAGCAGCAGTATATCAACATGGTAGAGCAGGCTAAAGAATATATCGCAGCCGGAGATATCTTTCAGGTTGTGTTATCGCGTCCGTTCCATTACAAGCTGACCCAGCACCCATTTGCGCTATATCGCCGGTTACGACAGGCTAATCCGTCACCGTATATGTTTTATATTAATTTTGGCGATAAGCAGCTTGTTGGTGCATCCCCGGAACGGTTAGTCAAGCTGGAAGATGGTAAGGTGCTAACTTGTCCGATTGCCGGTACGCGCCGCCGGGGCGAGACTCCGGCAGAGGATGAAGTGTTGGCTGCTGAATTATTAGCTGATACTAAGGAATGTGCCGAACACGCGATGTTGGTAGACTTGGGTCGCAATGATATTGGCAGGGTCAGCCTGCCGGGAACTGTTACGATTGATCGGATGATGGAAGTGGAAAAGTACTCTCATGTCATGCATATTGTATCAGAGGTATCAGGTCAGGTTGATCCAAAGTTTTCTGCGGTTGATGTGCTGGCCGCCTGCTTTCCGGCAGGTACGGTAAGCGGCGCACCAAAGGTACGGGCAATGGAAATCATTTATGAGTTGGAAGGCGACAGCCGTGGCCCTTATGCCGGTGCGGTAGGATATTTTGACTTTCGGGGCAATATGGATACCTGCATTACTATTCGCACATTAATTATTGATGGTCAGCAGGTTACTGTACGAACAGGGGCCGGGATTGTTGCCGATTCTGTACCAGAGATGGAATATAAGGAAATCATGCAGAAAGGCAGAGTTTTAATGCAACTCATTGAGGAGGCTGAGTGACATGATTTTGCTACTTGATAATTACGATTCATTTACCTATAATGTGTACCAGTATGTAGCTAATCTGGGCTATCCAGTGTCTGTCATCCGCAATGACAGGATAACGCTTGAGGAAATAGAGCGTACAGATTATAGTGGGATCATCATTTCACCAGGACCGGGAACACCTGCTAAGGCCGGGATATGCAAAGAAGTTATTGCCCGGTTTTCAGGCAAATTTCCAATATTCGGAATCTGTCTTGGCCATCAGGCTATTGGTGAGGTGTTTGGCGGCAGGGTTATTCGCGCACCACAGCCGGTACATGGCAAGGCCGAGTATATTATTCACCGGGGAAAGGGAATTTACAAGGATTTGCCCAAACCTTTTACGGCTGGTAGATATCATTCGCTAATTGTTGATAAAACCGGATTGCCTGACTGCATGGAAATTACGGCTACTTCACAGGATGGTTTAATTATGGGGCTTAGACATAAAGAATTCGAGGTAGAAGGGGTACAGTTTCATCCTGAGTCAATTCTCACACCCCAGGGTAGTAAAATTTTGGAGAACTTTCTTGTGAAGACAAGATAAGTCCTCCGAAAAAATCTCTTGAAAATTAAAGTAAAAACCCTTACAATATAAACAAGTTGGTTGTAGAATATATGAAGCTTCCGGTACTTTGCAGAGTAGTGGTCAAGGAAGATAAACGGCCGAAATACTTGGCTTTCCAAGAATTTCGGCCGTTTCATATTTTGAAAACACAGAGAGGGGTTAGCAAAGATGCAAGTTGGCGGCATACAAATACCTGAAGAATTTTATGCGATAGTGGCCTATGTTACAACCTATTCTTATTTATATAAGTTAGCCGGTTCTAGTTTTATCTTTTTTGTTTTTTGGGGATTCAAAAATCTATTTACTAACTATATCTTTCATTTTATATTGAATCTCATTCATAGGAACAAAATCAATCCGGAGGATTCTTTCTTGATGGCTATAAGCAATCCTATCAAGAATTTGATTGTCCTTGTTGGGGTTTATCTTGCTTTGCAAAATTGCTTGCCTGGAACATTTAATTTTTTGTTAAGTAGTCTATTTAGATCAGGTATTATTATTTTATTTGCAAGTGCAATATATGGATTGATCAGCTATTATGCAGAAAATCAAGAGGAAATCGATCGAATCTTCAATCGCGAAGTTGACCGAATTTTAATACCTTTTCTTTCCAAGGTGTTAAAATTTATTGTATTGGCGTTCGCCTTTGTTGCAATTGCCAGCACCTGGGGTTATGATGTAAATGGTTTTATTGCAGGCTTGGGGCTTGGTGGGTTAGCGTTTGCATTGGCAGCTAAAGACCTCCTGGCTAATATTTTTTCGGGAATTATTATTATAACAGATAAGCCGTTTAGTATTGGGGACTGGGTAAAAACAAGTGTGGTTGAAGGAACGATTGAAGACATCAATTTCAGAAGCACCAAGATAAGGGCTTTTGACCAGGCCCTGGTCACTGTTCCAAATTCAAATCTGGTTAATGACCCGATTATTAACTTTACTAAACGATCTATGCGAAGGATTACTTTTCAAATCGGAGTGGTTTATAGTACACCCAGCTCTAAATTGAAAGTATGTATTGCTGAAATTGAAAAAATTCTTCGCGAACATCCGGATATAGATAAAAAAACGATATTTGTGAAGTTTGACGCTTTTGGGGATAGTGCGTTGCAATTATTTTTGTACTTTTTCATAACAACCATTGTTTGGGAAGAGTATCTTAATATTAAGCAGGATATTAATCTAAAGATTATGGAACTCTTAGAAAATGAAGGGGTATCCATCGCCTTCCCGAGCACCAGTGTTTATGTAGAAACACCTGTTCAATATCACAACTTGGAAAAGTAGCTGCTTAAGAATAAAATGAAATCTGAAAATAATAATGCAGACTGCTTATTGGTGCTTGAATAAATACCAATAGCATGCTATAGTAGAAAAAATAGCAGTAAAGACTAAGAAGAGGAAAAGTAGGTATACTGATTTCTTCACAGAGAGCCGGAAGGCTGAGAACCGGCATGGATTGGTCTACTGAAGTTCGCCTTGGAGTTGCTTGCTGAAATCTGGTATGACATGAGTCACAGATGGTAGGTGTAGCCGGAGACCTTCACCGTTATCAACGAAGGAGAGTATCGGCGTTAGCCCGTACTTTATAAGGTGATTCGCCGCAAGGCGGATAACAAAGGTGGTATCGCGAGAATTGCTCTCGTCCTTTTCAGGGACGGGAGTTTTTTATTTGGAGGGATGATTATGGCGAGGACAGTTGGTTATCTTGGCCCACAGGGAACATATTGTGAAGAAGCCGTTTTACACTTATATGGTATAAACGATGTTTGTCTAAAACCGTTTACTGGGATTGATGACGCCATTCGGGCAGTTGGATCAGGTGAAGTAGATGAAAGTATTGTACCTGTGGAAAACTCACTAGAGGGTTCTGTCAATATTACATTAGACACTATGGCTCATGACGTTAATCTATATATTACAAAAGAGATTGTTTTGCCTGTTAAACATAATTTGTTAACGAAAAAAGGCAGTGATGAAATTGCCGTCATTGTGTCTCATCCTCAGGCCCTGGCTCAATGCCGAAAAACACTGGGGAAATTGTATCCGAAAGCCAAACTGAAACCAGTTGAAAGCACTGCCGCCGCGGCCAGAATAGTGGCAATAAGTGATGGGTTATGTGCGGCTGTAGGTAGTTTTCGGGCCGGTGAATTTAATGGATTAACAGTTGCTGCAAGCAATATCCAGGATATTGCTTCTAATTCCACCCGCTTCATCGGTTTGCAGCGGCAGCCAATTGTCTGTGCACCGGGAAACTGTAAAACGACACTAGTCTGTCAAATTCATGGCGAGCAGCCAGGCAGCTTGTATAATCTACTGGGGGAATTCGCCCAAAGACAGGTGAATCTAATGCGGATTGAGTCCCGCCCTGCCCGTACTGGACTGGGAATGTACATCTTCTTTCTCGATATCGAAGGCAGTGCAACAGAAAGCAATATTGCTGTCGCAGTTAGTGCGATTGAGGAAAAATGCTTGTGGTATAAAAACCTTGGTTCCTATCCGGTCCATCATGTTGAAAAATGATAACGTAATGGAAGACTTATATTTGGGCAATAATAAGCTCGAAGGAGGTGTTCTTGTGGCAAAAAAGGTAGCTGTAGAAAATAATTTATCAACAATTAAGCAAGCACTAGAAAAGAGTGGTTACACGGTTGTAAGTCCTACGAGCAAAGATGGTGGTATAATGGCGTGCGTAGTAATGGGTATGGATAACAACCTAATGAATATTCAAAATACTATCACTAAAGCCCCTGTTATTGATGCGACAGGTATGACGCCTGCACAGGTAATTTCTCGCATTGAATCGCTGCAATAGTAAGTACACTAAGGCCCTTTCGCTTATGCGATAGGGTTTTTTAATTATTTATTATAGAAAGTAAAGGCTATTGTTACCGCACAGTACTCAAAGGTTCTTTATTAAACAATCTACCCTTCGTAACCCTTTGCGCTCTTTGTGTACTATGGGGTTTACAAACTAACCCCATAGCCCAAAACCAAGCTTATTTTAAGGATTATTACCGCAAAGTACTCAAAGTACGCAAAGGTCTAAAGGTATCGTGGACTATAGTATTACTATCCCGTGTGTACAATCAGAATTGACGCGAAGTTTGCGAGCAGGAGGAATAGAAACAACGGCGAAGTAAATGAGATGGCAAATAACATTCTATGAAATAAGGGCGGTGGACTTTATGAACAAGTATAAAGTTGTAATTACCGGAAAAATATTACCTTCAGCACTGGCGGCCATTGAGGAGCAGTGTGAGGTTCACCAATGGCAGAAGCCAACGCCGCCGCGCGTTGAAGAGTTAGCAAAGTGGCTGGAGGATGCGGAAGGATTGTTTGTTACTGGCAATATTGCAGTAAATGAAACATTATTAGCGGCTGCGCCCAAAGTAAGAGTGATTGCGCAATCGTCGGTAGGCTATGATAATATTGATATTAAGGCCTGTACCAGCCGCAAGATTCCTTTTGGTAATACCCCAGGTGTGCTTGTTGAGGCAACGGCAGATTTGGCTTTCGGACTACTTTTGACAGCAGCCCGGCGTATTCATGAAGGCTGGGACTGGGTACGGGCTGGGAAATGGCAAAAGGAACAGCTACCGCTTGGCGTAGATTTGTATAATAAGACAGTGGGTATTGTCGGTATGGGAGCTATTGGTTCAGCTGTTGCCAGACGGGCTCAGGCCAGTGGAATGAAAGTCATCTATAATAATCGCCATCCCCGTCCTGACCAGGAGCAGCTCAAAGCCGAGTATCGTACCTTCTCTGAGCTTTTAACAGCAGCAGATTTTATTGTTGTGCTTACCCCACTGACTCCTGAAAGCAGGGGAATGTTCGGGGCAAAAGAGTTTGCACAAATGAAACCAACAGCCTATTTCATTAATGCGGCTAGAGGCGGGGTTGTAGATACGCAAGCTTTATACAAGGCGCTATCTGACAAACAGATTGCCTATGCGGCGCTGGATGTCACTGATCCTGAACCGCTGCCGGCAGATCATCCCTTATTAAAACTGCCGAATATCCTTGTTGTTCCTCATATTGGCAGTGCCACAACCGAAACCCGTAACCAGATGGCCCTATTAGCAGCCGAAAATCTTTTACTTGGCTTGGCAGGTAAACCTCTGGTAACTTGCGTAAATTCGGAAGTAAATTATCGCTGATAATGGTGCTTTGTTTTGCACTGTATGGAAGGGATAGCCGCAAATTCAAGAGCAAATCAAAAAGCGAGAGTGCTTCGCCATACCTTTTGGCAACGATGAGTCAAGCTCATTGCCAAAAAGGCAGCGCGGCAATCTCGCTTTTGCTTTCTACTCACCTACAATTCATATAGTTGTAGGTTTAATATAATGCTAACTGATTGTAAAAGCTATTGCTATGTATTTGAAAGGGCATTATTATATTATAATGGATATAGATTCTATTTAACGGAGGAAAATATGGAACAATCCGCAGCCTTAGGGCAGGAAAAAATAAGTAAGTTATTATGGCAGTTTTCGTTGCCAGCTATTATCGGGATGGTAGTGAATGCGCTATATAATATTGTTGACAGTATCTTTGTTGGTAACTGGGTTGGTGATATTGGCCTTACCGCTGTAACGATCGCATTTCCCATTATGATTATTTTAATGGCAATTGGTATGTTGATTGGCATCGGTGCTTCGACGCTGGTGTCAATTCGTTTAGGGGAACAAAACCGTCAGGAAGCCGAGATTATTCTTGGCAATGCGTTTAGTTTGATGGTAGTGGCTGTTGTAGTGACAACAGTGGTTGCGCTTACCTTTTTAGACGAGATTTTGGTGCTGTTAGGCGCCGAACCGCATGTATTGCCATATGCCCGCGAATTTACCCGCATCATACTTTTAGGCAGTGTCTTTATGCATATTGGTTTTGGCCTCAATAATATTATCAGAGCAGAAGGCAATCCGCGGATGGCAATGTCAACCATGTTAATCGCATCTATACTGAATGTTATATTAAATCCATTGTTCATTTTTGTTTTCAAGTGGGGTATAGCGGGTTCAGCCCTAGCTACAGTAGTTGCACAAGCAGTTGCCGCAGTATGGGTACTTCGGTATCTTATCAGTGATCAAGGTGTTCTTAAGCTGCGCTGGTCTAATTTGCGGCTTGATAAAAATATT
>JAGGAA010000329.1 GCA_017889675.1 Bacillota bacterium
ATGACCCATTTGCAGCATCCCTGTTTCAATGGCTCCGGGAGCATAGTTGCCTGTGCGCATATCTGCCACTGTCGATAATACGGCATAAATTTGAGGAGCTCCTGGGCGAATACTTTGAATTAAGGTTGATAAAGCTAAAAACTCAGCATTGCCCAGAGTCACTGTCGCAGTAAGGCTCATGGGTGAAGTCAAACCGGCATTTGGTACAATTGTTCCATATACAGGCAACCCCTGCTCCACAAGATAAATAACGGCCTCGGTGGATTCAACATCCATTGTCAATGGTGCAACCATCGGACAATAGTGATGATTGATAAATGGGCGCTCTCTATACGCCGCCTTGCCACCGGCAATCAGCTCTCCCAGTTCCAAAACCTGTGCTAAATCCTTCATATTTGGGGTGTTGCTACGAACAGGTTTTTTACAATTCTTTAGGGCCGGATAGAAACGGGAAAGACTAAATTGTCCGGGAGGCGCATCATCGGCTAAAGTGGAAATCGAAAAAACATCAAAACCTGGTAATTCATTGATTAGATGCGCGATATTGGCAATATCAGCCGAAGTCGCCCGACGTTCTTCCCCTGTTTTGGGATCAATGATATTCGGTGCCGAACTGCCTGTCACAACCACCGGCCCATCTAATGGCAGCACTCTATCAAAATCCGGGTCCTGTGCAGTAAAGGTGTAAGTCGGCACAAACGACTGTCTGGCCTTTTCCACAACTTGAGCGGGAAACTTCACCAAACCACTGCCCTTGTCTACCTTGCAGCCTATTTTTTCATAGATTTCCCGTGCCTTGTCATTGTGAACCAATATACCGACATTCTCCAGCAGTTCAAGTGATGCTTCATGAATCCGCTTTACTTGATCATCTGTAAAAAATCTGTTAAATACTGCATTAACACATACGGGAGCGACCAGTAGTTGGCTGGCCGCAAATTCCAAACTTAATTTACACAGCTACTTTAGAACCTGATTTCTGCCACGAACTAGGCAAATAGCTTAATCTGCTTCTTCCAAATTCAGTTATTTTATACTTTTGTTGTAATGCCCCTACCGCATCTAACGATAATTCAATAATCTCAATCAGCCCTACCGCACGCATGGATGACAAATGAAGATTCATAATTGATTCCTTAAACTGGCCTTCACCGGCATACTCGGACTGTAAATTAGCTATAATTTCAGCAGTAGATAAACTGATACCCTCTGATAATAAATGAAGAATTCTAAATCTCATTGGCAATTTCATACTCTTACCTCCCTTATTTATTGCGTAACTGAACAAGTTCTTTAGGATTGGCAACAACCAGTAAGGTTCCTACTGTTATTACTACTGCACCGCCGATTAAATTTGCGGTTAATTCCAAGTCTGTAAGCAGCCAGCCGAAAAATACAGCCCATAACGCATAGGTAATATTAAGAGCCATAGCGCGGCCAACGCCAGTCATATTCAAAGCCCGGTACCACAGCAAATAGGACAGCCCTCCCATTAGACCAGCTAAAGCTACATAGTATAAACTTTGCTCTTTAAATGCATCCCAGAAGACGATCAGTCCAGCTGCAATAGGAAGCACTCCAATTAGATAAACGACAAAAGAGGCCGCTTCACGAATACCGATTGCTATATCTGGATCTACCATATCCATACCAAAGGTGGAGAGTACGCCTTCCATACCCCAGCCAAAGGTAGCCAACAACGCCAGACCAAGTCCTAGATAAAATTGGGGGAAATCTCCTTCCGGCGGCGTATAACCGACAATAATGGCACCAGCAATACAAAGGATAATGCCCAACCATACGCGGGGTGTAATTTTTTCCTTCAACAGAAATACCGCCAGTATGGCTCCTACAGCAGGATACATAGCTGTAATTGCCAACGCATAGGATGCTCCTGCCATATTGATTCCCAGCATGTAACCGGACATAGCGATGGGTCCACCAAAAAGCGACGCTAAACATACAATCATTCCCGGCTTTGTTACCAGAGTCCGGCCATATTCCCGCCAGCGTCCGGTAAACAGATTATAGAGAAAAAGCCAAAAACCGGCAAAACCATCATGCATAGCTGCGCCTGCCAGCGGCCCTGCGTAAAGGGATGAACCGCCGCTAAAGGGTGCCATCGCCAATGCCATCCCCAGGATAACTCCGTCTAAGCCCCAGAGTGCCCCTGAAATCACTCCTGATAATAGTCCCTTCTTGGTATGGGATAACTCCTGCTTGGCCTGCAATACTTCAATTCTGCTCGCTACACTTATTTCCGACATTGTACTACCCCCTCATATTAATTTTGGTATCGTTATATCGCTGTTATCATCTCGGCGATTTCCGTTTTATGCTTTTCAATCCACTTCATCAACCGGACATTGTGCGATAAATACGCAATGTACTCATACTCGTTCAGGTTCGTTCCATTATAATAGGCACATACATCCCAGTTGACTAAATACATGTTTGCTGCCGCCATCATTGTTGGGAAATAGTCTTTTTCTGCCGCCGTTAAGGGGACAAGCCCGCCTAATTCCTGCAACTTCTGTTGATATGACTTAAGGAAGATAGCACATTTATCAAGACGCAGCACACCATCGGTTTCATCGTCCCAGGAACTACAAAAATAAGCCAGCGCCAGACAAACATCAAACAAGCGCAAATCAATTTTCGACCAATCAAAATCAAATAAGCTAGTCGCTTTATTATTGGAATACTTCAAATTTCCCGGATGAAAATCATTATGACACGGATTAAACGGCATCTGCCGCCAAACATTTTCCGGTATTTGTGAAGTGTTGAGAACTTCCAAAATCATATCCAGTTGCTTGACATAGTAAGTATGATACTTAGTGCTAATATCTCTTTGGGCAAACTCTTTATAAACACTGGCCCTTGTTGGTAAAAATTCCATAATTTTGGGTTCGGCCCTTTCCAGTCCTGCAGGGTCGAATTTGCGGGATGCATTATGAAACAAAGCCAATACTTCGGCGGCACTCGCATACTCGGTATCGTTGCAATTAGGATTGTCCCATGTATACTTGTCCTCACCCGGTAAATATTGATAAATAGCATAGTAATCGGTCATCTCGCCACTTTGTGTTTTAATGAAAGTATCCTTATTTTTAGTTTGAATCAGCCCAGCAGCCTGATATAAACCATTTTCGATCGAAAAGTCTATGAGTTTATGTTCAAATAATATTTCCTTGTCGGTAATACCGCTTTTATATTTTCGGACAAAATATTCTTGCTGTTTTCCATTTTTCTCAACATAAATACCAAAGCTTCTGTTTACATAGCCGCCAAAAATTTCATAAACCTCGACTACTTTACCAAGATCATAATTTTCGTCAATCAGTTCGACAAGTTGAGTGCGGAGCAAGGCCACTTCCATCGACGCATAGAAGTTATCAGCGATTGACTTAAGAATTTGACTTTGAGAATTCGATTAGTATCCATTGTGTACTCCCTTCAGATTAGCGATTAATGGCTATTGGCTAAATTAATAACCATATGACGAGTTTGAGTGGTCTGCTTTACTATATAAAGAATTCTATATTAAGTATTTTTGTAAGAGACAAACCGTATTGAGGATAAGAATTAAATCATAGGTATTAGCCATCTTATTAATAACCCCCACTAAAGTATTAAAAAAAATAAATGTCCTGGGGATTAATAATCTCCAGGACATCATTGTCCAATAAAATAATGTTATTTTATTTCTATTTGCCTTAAAAAAAAAGAAGAGTCAAACACTATTTAATATTTATACTAGCAATAATCGTGCCAAATATATTTAAAAGAAAATTTTTCACATATATAAAATCTAATAGAGTTTTTTTCTATGTATATATGTTCGTACAATTCACCACTGGCATTTCACTTCTTGTAATAACACTACGCCTGTACATCTTTATTGGATACTCTATAGAATGATTCTAAAATATCTTGATTAATAAATTTATACTCTAAAAAATAACTTGTTCCATTCTTTAATGCTGCTTTATCGAAAAAATAACCATGTGATAACTCAAAACTGACTTTATAAGTCAATTTTGAGTTAATTTTCAAGTCA
>JAGGAA010000330.1 GCA_017889675.1 Bacillota bacterium
TCAGCAATAACGCATTAGTAGTCAGTGTCAGCTTAAATACCTTACCAGTCTCAAGCTCGCGCTTTCTCACATAACTGACAACATGGCGGACAGTCTTCATATTTAAAAGCGGTTCCCCACCAAAAAAGTCCAATTCGCAATGACGGCGTTGTCCACTATTTTCAATAATGTAATCAACAGCCCGTTCACCAACCTCTCGGGACATTAGGCCACGACTATGACCAAAATCACCTGTCCCGGCAAAACAGTATCCACAGCGCAGGTTGCAATCATGAGCCACATGCAAGCATAGCGATTTCACCAACGGCTTATCGCGAAAAGTTAACGGCACTGTTAATTCAGGCGCAAACAATTGTCCGGCACCCATCAGTTCCTTTAGCTCTGTTACTGCTTCAGTAAGTGCTGCTATTTCATATTTATCACTAAAAGCGGCCATAACTTCCGCCTCGTTGTCGCCGTTAAAAATATCCAATATTTCATACACCAAACTGTCAACAACATGCACGGCACCGCTGTTAATATCAAGAACAATGAATAGATCGTTTATTTTAAATTTATGAACTTGCATTTTAATTCCTTTCTCCTTGGATTGAGGCGGCTTAGAAATGTTCATATGCGAGGCGCACCGGAAAAACGTGCAGCGCCGCGTACATGACTGCGTACGCAAGCAAACGTTTTGAGGAGCAACAAAGCAGACGGGCATTTATAAGCCGCCTCCAAAAAAGTAAGCCCCTTGACCGGGCAAGGGGCTAGTGCACTACGCCTGTTGCTGACAAACCTGATTGCCAACAGTGCAGGAAGTCTTGCAGGCCGACTGGCAGGAAGCCTGGCATTCCCCACAACCGCCAGTTTGTACAGTTTGAGTGAGCGATGCTTTATTGATAGTTACAACATGCTTTTTCATAGTTAATTCCCTCCTTGCCTATGCAAATATGTAATTACTTCTTACTTTACTATTTTAGCCCTTTTACCAGCAGTAATCAATAGGAAAAGGAGATCTCCTGCCAGCAGGACGTCCCCTTACCATAATTCACTTCACTAATTTTTAGCGACAGGGGCCAGAATGAGCTTAACAGGCAAATTAGATGCGCCTGGTGGTGAAAATGTCAGCCACAGTGATTGCCCACCCACAAAGTCGCCAAGATATGCAACATCCTTGTTTGTCTGGTTGCCAAAAAACAGTTTATCGGCCGGGGTCCCGGTCGTATTTCCTTCCTGGTGGCGGTATTTTACCTTCATCCCACCAGCATATTGCCCGCCCCGGGGATTTAAGTAAACAGCATAGTTTTGTGCAAACGCCGTAGGTAAAAACAACTTGTACATAACACCATAGTTGCCAAAGTTAAGCGTCTTAGAACCGTCAGTGGCATCAATACCGCTAACATAGGTATCAATCTTGTTATCAGCCAGGGTAATAGCCATTACGCCATCTGTGGCTGAGTTATAGACCTGACTAGGAACAAGTAAGCGGTCTCGGCCAGCGAAGGTTCCCCTAAGCGCGTGATTGGTGTTTGGCAATACACTGGCCTTCGCAGCAAATGAAGCTGGGTCGGCATCGACAGGCAACATCATAATAACAACTTTAATCGGCCTTTTGCTCTGGAAATCATAGATGCCATTAACCAGTTCATCTGCCGCAACAACCGTTTTATTGAGGATTGGTTCTAATAATGCTGCACCTTTGGCAGGTACCTCAATAAGCTCGATTTCCTCTTGTTTTAGATAATTCATTTGAGCGGCTTTGCCTACCGCCATATAATCAAGCCCCGGACCACCTAGTCCATGCTGATGTACCACAACATCTGTGGCGGTGTCTGAGTCGTTGACCAAGAGAACGACAATCTTTTTTAACTCCTTGGTAGCATTAACATGATGAAAAAATAACCGGGTGTCACCGTTTACGGTATCCTGATACATAATACCATCAGCTTCCACCATCTCCGGACTGTCTGATAGCAGCAACTTACCCTCTTGTTCAGTCATTGTAACAGGCATTTCTGTCAGGTTCCGCATATCAGTATTTGCCGGAAAACCAGCCTTGGCCAGCGCAAGCTGGGGTGTAGAACCAAAACCAACTACAAGTGTAACAGCTACGGCCACACTCATTTTTTTAAAAAAATTCAACAAAAATATACCTCCTAGCATTGGTTGAGCACCTACCGGTATTATAGCAGACTAGTGCCTGTCCATCAACCTTTGGCAGAGTTTACCGCAAGGACGTTAACTTTCCATAGACTTGTGCCCTAAACAGCCGCAGGCGAAATTCCCACAAACCATATTTGGGACGAGGGATATTGACACGGTTGAGCTGATAGACATCTCCGCTTGTCGTGCCTAAACCAGGCCGGCCAGTGCAAGCCCCAGTATAACCGGCTTGCTGCACCCCAGCAAGGGTCGCACTATCATATTGACCATACGGGTAGGCTAGAAACGCAACCGGCTGCCCGAGATTAGTCTCAAGCACCTGCTTAGAGCGCCCAAGCTCAGCCAATTGCTCAGGTGGGCTGATTTCGTTTAATGCCACATGGCTATACGTGTGAGAACCTATTTCCGTACCCTTCTGCTGCAACACCTGCAGTTGTTCCCATGTCATATATTCGGGTTGACCCACTTGTCCAGCAATAACAAATATAGTGCCTTTCATGCCGTACTTTTCCATAATAGGCACAGCGGTCAAATAATTATCC
>JAGGAA010000064.1 GCA_017889675.1 Bacillota bacterium
AACAGTTTAGCCTGCATACCCTTGCTAATCTCACCAATTTCGTCAAGAAAAATTGTCCCTTTATCGGCCAAGCTGAACTTCCCCGGTTTTTGGCGAACAGCGCCGGTAAATGCTCCTTTTTCATGGCCAAATAGCTCACTCTCTAATAAACCTTCGGGAATAGCGGCACAGTTGACTCTGATAAACGGACCATCGGCGCGATGGCTGGCATAATGAATACCCTCAGCAACCAATTCTTTACCAGTACCGCTCTCGCCAATAATTAACACCGTGGCACTGCTGCCTGCCGCTTTAGCGGCAATGGCCAAAGCTTCACGCACCTTGCCACTTTGACCAATGAATTTGTGAAAAGCCGTTCCCGGCTTGTGTGTCCGCCTTAGCTCCTGCTCGAGATATTCTGCTTTGGCTGATACATGACTAAGTGTATCCATCAGTTTATGTACTTCACTGACATTTTTCACAACAGATACGGCTCCCGTAATCTCACCATCCACAATAATCGGACTAACATTAGCGATCAACGTAACCCCGCCCGGTTTGGCAGTAAGACTGCCGATAACCGACTGACCTGTAGTAAGCACCCGGCTACGCGCGCCGTCAGAAGACAGCTGTCGGACATTCTGCCCAATTAATTCTTGTCGCGACTGACTAACAAGCTCTAAATAGGCCGGATTAACATAGGTTATGTACCCGGTTCTATCAACTACACAAATACCATCTTGCACTGACTCCAATACTAACTGCAACCGTTCTTTGAGCTCTTTTACCGCTGTAAGTTCATCTGTCACAGCTTCTAGCACTGATATATCTTCAAAAATAGCCAGGGTTCCCCGCACTTGACCATCGGTAATAATTGGCGTCCGGTTGGTGATAATTGCCAAATCGCCAATAAACTGACGACAACCGATTTCAGGCTGCCGGGTCTGAGCAACAATATGTAAGCGTGAGCCGGGAATAACGACCTGGGCCTTATTGCCGATGGCCTGGTTAGCGGTAATACCCAAAATACGTTCAGCTGCTGGGTTAAAGACGGTAATCACATCGCTTTCATCAGTAACCATCAACCCATTGGCCATACTGACAAATATCTGGTCAGCTGTAACGGCATTATCTTGTAACAAATTATCAACCTGACTCATTATGATAGCATCACCTTGCTGAAAATCGCTTTCGAGCAAGGCCTTCATCTCCTCAGTTGCCGCTGCTGCCGACTGACCTATAGCCTCTACCCATAGCAAATCACCCTGTTTAACCCTGAGCGCTACCAATGGCATCATACTGACAGCCCGCACCGGCAGACCGTCAGACCGGCGAAAGTACAGCTTAACCTGCCATTTACGCTCCAGTTCATGCGCCTTCTGGACAATCATGGCTGCCACCCGGGCATGCAGCCCCTTTTCATGGGCGATAACTGCCTGTTTGCTACTATCCACAACCATTCACCCCGTTGCTCTATTCTAAAATCATTGTACTTCACTGCGACAGTGTAAAGCAAACCCCCAAAAGTTATGTTTGCTCACAGAAATACAAACAGGCATCCGCTCTTAATCAAAAGCGTATGCCTGCTTTACACTGGTTTAAACTATGTTCTTTTATCGCATTATCACCTGCGCAAGATTTGCCGTTACCGAAGGTTGCTTAATCCGCACAGAGGCACAGTTGCCCCAGCTTTTCAGTCGCACCGACATTTTGCCGCGAACTCTTTGAATCGCATTATCAATAACCTTTTCCTGTAAGTTTAACTTTTTTGCAATTTCACGTTGTTTATAACCAGCAATATATAGATCAATAACCTGTTTTTCCAGGCGAGACAACCTACGGTTCAACTCATCCTCAATACTTTCTACCAGTTCTTCTTCGACAATAAGATCAGCCGGATCCTGTTGACTGGCATCAACAAATACCGCCTCCAGGCTTACGCCGGGTGATTCCGGCAGGCCATGCAAGGAAACAGCTTCATTAAGAAAACAATGCTTTTTACGATTATACATAGTTACAGCCGATTTAATCGTGCTTTGAATATTCAGCCCTGCTATTAGACCAAAGGATTCACCCCGCTGATTATCATAGTTGCACACAGCTTTATATAAGCCGATTAAACCCCATTGATACATATCGCGATAATCCCCGCCAGGCAAGAAATAGGTTTTAACATACCGCAAGATCACCTTATGATATTGTCTTACAATTTTTTCAAACTCTTCATTGTTAACACTACCATCACTATAAAAGCATGCCTCCAGCACTATAGCAACCCCTTGTCATCATTTTATTTCCCAATAAAAAGCATTGCTTTTAACACTTTGTTGCTCTCTTTGCCAGTAAGCACAATAAATACGCCAATATTACGGTCGGTTCTCCTATAACGGCAGCCATTACTGCAATTGCAGTATAGTTTTACAACCCACGTATTAACCCAAATTATGCTTAGAAATGAGCAGCAAAGAAGGCAGACTAACGCCTGCCGCTAAAATCAACCATACGCTAGTTGGCAGCTTGGCAATCATAGACTATTCGTCCTTAGACCCATAGCTTTGTGTCCTTGCCTTTCGACAAGTTTACTTAATATTTGTTTTAATTCTATTATAAAACAATGACTTTATCGTTTACTGTCGAAATTACGTCCTTGATGTTGTTATTTTTGTTATTTTTTTGTTATTTTCTTTAGGCTTTATAGTTTATCAGCACCAAACCCCGCAAACAAAACGACCATCCCAGGATGGTCGTAATAGATAAACTCTCCTTAAAAGCCATTAATCCTACCGGAATTAATACACTACCCAGGTATCCTGGATAAATCACTAAACTTGGTAAATTGTTTGTGGAAGAACAGTTGAATACTATCAACCGGACCATTACGATGCTTAGCAATGATAACATCGGTGATGTTCTTGTGCTCAGTCTCCGGATCATAGTAGTCCTCGCGATAGAGAAAAGCCACGATGTCAGCATCCTGCTCAAGGGAACCAGATTCGCGGAGGTCACTGAGCATAGGTTTTTTCACCTGCCGTGACTCTACACCCCGACTGAGCTGAGATAAGGCAACAACTGGCACCTTGAGCTCGCGAGCTAGGGCTTTTAGCGATCGGGATATCTCGGAAATTTCCTGCTGACGGTTTTCGCTGCGGGAACTGCCGGCACTACCTTGCATAAGCTGCAGGTAATCGATGATGATAAGCTGGAGATCATGTTCAATTTTGAGCCTACGGGCTTTGGAACGCATCTCCATAACGGTGATGCCGGCGGTATCATCAATAAAGATTGGTGCAGCAGCCAAACGGTCAGCGGCCCTTACTAGCTTGTCCCAGTCATTGTTTTCCAGTTCTCCAATTCGCAGGCGCTGGGCATCAATAGGGGCCTCGGCACAAAGCATCCGCTGCACCAGTTGCTCCTTGGACATCTCTAGACTAAAAAAGGCCACCGCTTGTTTTTCCTTAATCGCAACATTCTGAGCAATATTAAGAACAAAAGCGGTTTTACCCATACTGGGACGGGCGGCAATCAAAATAAGGTCTGATGGCTGCAAGCCAGAGGTCAGCTTATCCAGATCTTTAAAGCCAGTAGACAACCCGGTAATGCCGCCTTTGGAGGAATACAGTTCAGAAACCCTGTCAAATACATCAAAAATAATATTTTTTATAGAAGCGAATTCCTGACCAGCCTTGCGATTGGCTACCTCCAGAATCATCTTCTCAGCCTTATCCATGATGACAGTTACATCTTCATTGGCTTCATAGCCCATGCCAGCAACATGGGTAGCTGTAGTAATAAGCTGTCTTAGCAGCGCTTTTTCTTCCACAATCCGGGCATGATACATAACATTTGCCGCGGTCGGCACACTATTAGCCAGCGCGGAAACATAAGAAATGCCACCAACAACTTCCAGCTTGTCAT
Organism: Bacillota bacterium; assembly: GCA_017889675.1. Taxonomy (GTDB): domain Bacteria; phylum Bacillota; class Negativicutes; order Sporomusales; family Sporomusaceae; genus Sporomusa. The sequence continues at coordinate 3,895 of JAGGAA010000064.1, forward strand.
CTCGACGCAATATCTCGACAACCGTTACCAAATCCACAGCTTCATTTTTATTAAACAATTCCATCATGGCATTATAAATTAGACGATGTGCCTCGCGGTAAAAATCCTCTGGCCTTATGATTTCTGATACCTTGGAAATAGCTTCGCGTTCAATCATCATAGCGCCCAACACCGACTGCTCAGCTTCCACATTTTGGGGGGGAACGCGGTCAATCATGTAAATTCGCCTCACTTAATTAAAAAAGCCACGCTTATCCAGGTATCGTACTACAGTGCTTACCCGGTTAAGCGCGGCCTTTTCTATATAATAACTCGCTACGCGCTGGCAACCTCAATTTCATCAAACAAGATTGCCATGGCTTCTTCGACTGTGACAACAGGCCTAATAATAAGTCCTAAATGCTCCGCTGGAATATCTGACTTGTTTTCTTGCGGAATAATCATTGTCACAATCCCGGCTTGTTTAGCGCCGTAGGCCTTCTCAAATACACCACCAACCGCTTTAACCTTACCTTGAATCGAAATTTCTCCGGTAATAGCTACGTCCTGACGGATGGGTTTACCAGTAATGGCGGAAATAATGGCTGAAACTATAGCGGTACCAGCTGACGGACCATCAATGCGTCCGCCGCCGATGATATTGACATGCAGGTCATAACTTGCTAAATCTTGGCCCGTAAGTTTCCTGACAACAGCAGCCGCATTAAATACCGAGTCTTTAGCCATGCTGCCAGCAGTATCATTAAACCGGATACTGCCCTTGCCTTTTTCCGCCGGAAAAGCTACAGCCTCAATTTCCAGCACAGAACCAAGATAACCGCTGACGCCAAGGCCAAATACCTTGCCTACTTCCAAAATAGCTGCTGCCTTGCGGGTAACATAAGGTGACAAACGGCTAACCTGCGCTACACGGTAGACATCCTCTTTGGTAATGGTGACAAGTTGCTCTTCCTGCCCCACTCGCATCAACGCCATGCTATAGGCATCAGCTAAAATATTAACCGCTTTTCGGCCTTCAATCGTATAGTCACTGATGAGCTGCGGTACTTCTGGCTCTATAACCACAGCAAGTTTTACTGCTGCGTTGTACACAATTTCCTGAATATGTTTGGGGGTTAAGGGCTCAAAGTAGATCTCGGCACAACGCGACCGCACGGCTGGCGTAATGTCGCTGGCGTCCCGGGTGGTAGCGCCGATCAAAATAAAGTCTGCAGGCGCACCCTCTTCAAACAGTTTTTTAATATATTTAGGAATACTACTATCTGCCGGATCATAGTAGGCCGAATCAAAAAATACCCGTTTATCTTCCAGCACTTTTAACAGTTTGTTTTGCAGCATAGGATCCATTTCACCGATTTCGTCAATAAACAGGATGCCACCATGGGCATCGGTGACCAGACCTGGTTTGGGTTCAGGCACCCCGCTATCTGCCAAATCACGACGAGCGCCCTGGTAGATAGGATCATGAACTGAGCCTAACAGCGGATTAGTGACATCCCGGGGGTCCCAGCGTAAGGTCGTACCATCGACCTCGACAAAGGGTGCCTCCTGAGCAAATGGTGTGCTTTTAGCCTTTTTGGCCTCTTCTAATACCAGGCGAGCCGCCGTAGTTTTGCCAACTCCAGGTGGTCCATAGAGAATAAGGTGCTGCGGATAAGGAGACGTCAGCTTAGCTCTCAAAGCCTCAACCGCCCGCTCCTGACCAATGATTTCATCAAGGGTGGATGGACGCAACAGCTCCATGGCCGAACGGGTTAACTTGCGGGTCTCAAGCTTTTCTAAAAGCGCGTATTTTTTGAGCGTTTGGGGATTTTCTACATTAGCAGGGCTTTCTTCCTTAATAACCTGCGTGCGAATTTCCTGCACATATTCTTGGTGGCGTTCTTCCATTTTTTCAGCGATTTTTTTCTCTATACGATCTTCGACAGTGCGGCGAGCGCATAAATCTGCCAATTCGTCTTCAATTTCTTCAAGTATCCCGGGGATATCCTGTATGGCTGGCAATTGATCCAAGGTTGGATCTTCAAATACCAGTTTTTGCAGTGCCAGCACCCGTTCATCAATACGGGCAGAGCGCATAAGTTCCAGCGCCCCTAGTTTACCAGCTTTAAGCACGACTTTTTCTGCGCCTAGGACACCGGTGTACAAACCGTACAGCGCGGCTACCTGGCGTTTAAGTTGATCTTCCTGATTGCTGCAGCTACTGGCAGCGCGGTCAGATTTACCGCTGCGGACTAGTTTGTTAAAAAAATCTTTCATGGTAGTACCTTTCTAATTGTAAAACTTACTCTGCTATCAGTGTGACTTGAATCTGAGTGCTAACTTCTGGATGTAGTTTAATCGGTACAGTAAAGGTCCCTAACGACTTAAGCGCATCTTTAAGCTCAATTTTACGCTTGTCAAGCTCAAGCTTATGTTCTTTACCCACAGCATCGGCAATATCCTTGGCTGTAACTGAACCGAACAAGCGACCGCCTTCTCCCATTTTCACAGGAATACTGATAGTAATTTTGGCCATCTGGGCGGCCAGTAACTTAGCTTCATCAAAGGCGCGTTCTTTCTTGCGCTCTTCGGCAACCTTTTGCAACTTGGCATTATTTACATTGTTGGCAGTAGCCATAATAGCCAGTTTTTGCGGTAAAAGATAGTTGCGGGCATAGCCCTCTGATACCTCAATTATGTCACCTTTTTTACCGAGTTTTTTCACTTCTTGCTGCAGAATTACTTTCATGTATTGCACTCTCCTTTATATAACTATCTACAATCTCTATGATTTTAGCTTTAACCTCATCGGCATTTGCATCTTTTATTTTAGCACCAGCTACTGATTGATGACCACCGCCGCCCAACTGTTCCATAATCACCTGAACATTGATATCCCCGTTAGACCTGGCACTGACACCAATACCAGCTTCAATATTAAACAAGACAAAGCTTACTCGTACTCCCTCAATATTCAGCAGCATGTCAGCCGTCTGCGCAGCAGCCACCTGAGCATTTTTTATCTCAGCCGGACAGACAGCAATAACTACCCCGTCATGTGGCATCTCGGTATTTTCTATAATTGTCGCCCTGCTCTTCATTGTCTCAAAATCAACCCGGAATAAATGCCTGACCAGCGTGGGATCAGCCCCTGACCGCCGTAGATAAGAAGCGGCCTCAAAAGTGCGAACTCCTGTTTGCACGGCAAAATTTTTAGTGTCGACCACTAGGCCGGCATACAGCGCTGATGCCTCCAGACGATTTAATTCGATTTTGTCGTCAAAGTAGCCTAACAGTTCAGTTACCAGCTCACTTGTCGAGGAAGCCGACGGTTCCAGATAGACTAGCAAGGTATTGGCAATCATCGTCTCAGCCCGGCGATGATGATCAATGATCACCGTCCGCTCCGCTCTGGCCAAG
>JAGGAA010000065.1 GCA_017889675.1 Bacillota bacterium
TTGGATATAACGGAAAACTATTATATTATGCAAAATGAGTCAAAAAACATAGTTCTAGCAAGCGATCCCAACACAAGGAAGACGGCTAAGGATAAGGTTAGAGATGAATTGCAAGAAGTAAAAAAGTCAATGCAAAATTATGAGAAAACAGTTCATACTGATGAGGGACGTAAGACTTTTGTTGCTTTACGAGCTGGTATAGCGGAATATGAGGCGTATATTGAAAAAATAAACGGTTTGGAGCAGGCAAATCAGTTGGCTGTGGCTGGACAACTCATGCAAACCGACGGAGCGAGAATTGGTAAGATCATAGAGAATACTCTGCAAGAGGCACAAACTATCAAGATTAAACAGGCTGGCGAAAAGGCTGAGAGCAATCAAGCAGCGGCTAGCCGGGCGGTTGTTGTAGTAGGCCTAATTATAATTGCTGGGGTATTAATTGCGATAAGCTTAGGAGTATTTATAGCGCGCGCCATTAGTCAACCAATACGAAATTTAGTTATAGCCGCCGACTCACTTGCCGTAGGGGATGTGAATGTCAATATTGCGGCTACAATGAAGGATGAAATCGGAACGCTTATGCGGGCGTTTGACAGGATGATTACTAATATCCGGGAACAGGCGTAGTTATCGGCAGATTGTAGAAGGCATCAATCATACTGTAGATATGATAAATGAACCAATTACAGAGGCCTTGGTGGTATTAAGGGAAATGGCTTCAGGAAACTTGCAGCAACAGGTTGAGGGAGACTATAGAGGCGATCATGCGGCAATTAAAAATGCTATGAATGAAACATTGGACGCATTAAACAAAGCCTTTGGCGATGTAAAGAATGTTGCTGAACAGGTTGCGGCAGGTGCCCAGCAGATTTCAGCGTCCGGCGAGGTTCTATCGCAGGGGTCTACCGAACAGGCCAGCTCGATTGAGGAGATTACTGCCTCGATGGAGCAAGTGGCAGTTCAGACTAAGCAGAATGCGGTTAATGCTAATCATGCCAATGAATTAGCAAACTCTTCCCAGGAGCAGGCGGTGCAAGGAAACCGGCAAATGCAGGCAATGGTAACAGCGATGCAGGAAATTAATGAGTCATCTGTCAATATATCCAAAATTATTAAGGTGATTGACGAAATTGCCTTTCAAACCAATATTTTAGCCCTTAACGCGGCGGTGGAAGCGGCCAGGGCTGGCCAGCATGGCAAAGGCTTTGCGGTAGTGGCGGAGGAAGTTCGAAATCTTGCTGCCAGAAGCGCCAATGCCGCGAAGGAAACAACGGTCATGATTGAAGGATCAATTAAAAAGGTGGACACCGGTACAAAAATTGCCAATGAAACGGCAGCGGCGCTAGAAGGCATTGTACAGGAGGTAGCTAAGGCAGCGGCATTGGTCGATGATATTGCCGGGGCATCGAATGAACAAGCTACAGCCATTGCTCAAGTTAATCAGGCTATTGCACAGGTATCGCAGGTTGTGCAGACTAACTCTGCGACAGCGGAAGAAAGCGCTTCGGCAAGCGAGGAATTGGCCAGTCAGGCCGAGATATTAAAAAACAATGTGTCCAAATTCCAACTGAAACAAACCGGTCGAAAGGATCAAAATACAGAGGGTTTAAGCCCAGATATACTGCGCGCCATCGAAATTATGTTTGAGAAAAAGAATCAGGGTTCTAAACAAGAAGTGCGTTTGGGAAAAAATGAAGCGTTATTGACAGCAAGGGGAAAAATCGTTCTTGATGACAATGAATTCGGCAAGTATTAGCAGGAGAATGTAGGCGGGATTATTTGAAACACGAGAGGAGAAGTGTTATGTCTGAGATTAGCGAAAATGAACTGGAATTGGAAGAAGATACCCAGAAGGGAAAATTCCTGACATTTACTCTGGGCGCGGAAGTTTATGGCATAGAGATTAAGTATGTCACTGAGATTATCGGTATGCAGCCTGTTACTCAAGTACCGGATCTTCCGGAATATGTCAAAGGGATTATTAATCTGAGAGGGAAAATCATTCCGGTTATTGATATGCGATTAAGATTTAATAAATCATCAATAGAATACAATGACCGGACTTGTATCGTGGTAGTTGATATCCATGAAATTGCCGTAGGGTTAATTGTTGATACTGTTGCAGAAGTACTGACAATTGCGGAAAACGATATCGTTCCACCGCCACAATTGCAAAATGGCAGTTACCATCAGCGGTTTACCAAGGCGATAGGAAAAGTTGGTGATGACGTAAAATTAATCCTTGATAGTGAGCGGGTATTAAGCAATGATGAAGTAAACTTGCTGGAAAAAATTAACTAGCTGGATATGGGTAACAATAAGGAGGCCTAGGTATGAATTGGTATCTAAATCTTAAAATTGCCAATAAGCTTATTATCGCCTTTCTCTGCGTGGCTGTGGTTACTGGTATTGTTGGTATAGTAGGTATAATTAATCTTTATAACCTGGCTCGGGAAGATACAATGTTGTTCGAGTATTATACTGTACCAATTGAACAAATGGGGAATGTAACAGCAGCTTATCAAAAAAGCCGTGTCAATGTAAGAGAGGTACTATTGGATAGAAATCCTGCGCACCAGGCAGATAACATGAGTAAGACCACTGCAAGTATTGGAGAAATGAAAGCAGAAACAGAGAAGATTGGCAAAACTCTGGTATCTGAGGATGGACAGAAATTACAAAGAGTTCTTGTTGGTGCAATAAATGATTATGATGCATATATCAAGCGGATATTTGTTACGATTCAAGCTGGCCAGTATGAGCAGGTAAATCAGATGCTGGCAACCGAGGGGATTCATTATGCAGATATCTTTGAGGATACATTGGATACTATGAATTCTCTCAAAGTTGAACTTGCTAAACAAAAAGCTGCTAAAAATAAACAGGAGGCGAATACTGCTATCCTGGTTATGGTTGCTTTTGTTGTAACAGGAGTTATTCTGGCTATGGTGCTTGGTTTTTATATCGCCCGGGTGATTTCCCGGCCAGTTAAAGAAATCGTTACTGTGGCAGGCAAAATTGCCAATGGTGATTTAAATGTTAATGTTAAGGTTACGACTAGGGATGAGATAGGCGAATTAGCGCAGGCTTTTAATTTGATGGCAGGTAATGTCAACCAGGCGATGAGAAGTATCAGCGAAGCTGCAGAGCAAGTGGCTGCTGGTACTCAGCAGATTGCGGCATCCAGCGAGGTTCTATCGCAGGGTTCTACTGAGCAGGCCAGCTCGATTGAAGAAATTACGGCTTCAGTTGAGCAAGTGGCAGTTCAGACCAAACAGAATGCGGCCAATGCCAGCCACGCTAATGCATTAGCTAATTCTTCCAAAGGACAGGCTGTACAGGGAAATCAACAAATGCAAGCAATGGTAATCGCGATGCGGGAAATTAATGAGTCGTCTGTCAATATATCAAAAATTATCAAAGTAATTGACGAAATTGCCTTTCAAACCAATATTTTAGCCCTTAATGCGGCGGTGGAGGCGGCCAGGGCCGGTCAACATGGTAAAGGCTTTGCGGTGGTGGCGGAGGAAGTCAGAAATCTTGCTGCCAGAAGCGCCAATGCCGCTAAGGAAACGACGGTAATGATCGAAGAATCAATTCAAAAAGTAGCTGCTGGGACTAAAATTGCCAATGATACGGCAGCGGCGCTAGATGGTATTGTACAGGAAGTAGCGAAGGCAGCGGCACTGGTCGATGATATTGCCGGGGCATCGAACGAGCAGGCTACAGCTATTGCTCAAGTTAATCAGGCTATTATGCAGGTATCGCAGGTTGTGCAGACTAACTCGTCAACAGCGGAAGAAAGTGCTTCAGCAAGCGAAGAATTAGCCAGTCAGGCCGAGATATTAAAAACTAATGTTTCCAAATTCCAATTAAAAGAAACTGACCGTGGCTTTCAAGGGACACAGGGCCTTAGTCCAGATGTACTGCGTGCCATTGAAGCTATGGTCGAGCAAAACAAGCAGAGTTCAAAGCGTGAAGACAGAGCTGACAAACATGAAAAGGTACTGGCGTCAAAAGGAAAAATTCTTCTTGATGACAGCGAATTTGGGAAATATTAGCTGGAAGTGAGTAGGCGTAAGCAGTCATAATAGCAAATATACAGTGGATCAAGAAAACCAGGGGTCAATTATGAAAGTTTTAGGAGGCGTACGGATGACTTGGTTTTATGACTTGAATATTAGAAAAAAGTTACTATTCGGTTTTATGTTTGTCAGTTTGCTTGCTGGAATTGTGGGTATTTTCGGTATTTATAACTTGCGACAGATTACTGCTGCCGATAAGATACTTTACGAAAAATTCACAGTACCTGTCGGCGAATTAGTAGAAATGACAGAGGATTATTGGCAGATTCGGGTTGAGTATAGGAATATGTTACTGGAAAAAGACCCGAGTAAACGCGGTATGTATGCAGTTAGGATCAGGGAAGCGATTCAGAAAGTCAAGGTGGCACTGCAGGACTTTGAGCAAACCACTTCTACTGAGGAAGGGCGCAGGATAGTTGCCGCCTTTAAAAATGCCATCGGGGAGTACGAAGTATATAGTGAAAAATTAATCAAAATGGCGCAGGCGAATCAGATGGAAGCGGTAACACAGCTCATGGAAAGTGATGGAGTAAGGATTAACAAGGCGATGGATGATGGTATTAATGATCTGAAGGGGCTTAAGATCGCAATCGCTAAGCATAAGGCCGAAGAAAATCAAGATATTGCTGGCACTGCGACAATGACTGTTGCGGTAATTGTTGCGGTGGCCATGACAATGGCAATGTTCCTAGGCGTAATGATTGCACGGATTATTAGTACTCCGATAAGTAAATTGGTAGAAGCTGCGGACAAGCTTGCCGCGGGTGATGTGCAAGTAAATGTTACTGCTACGACGAAGGATGAGATTGGAGCGCTTATGCGGGCGTTTGGCAGGATGGCTGAGAGCATACATGAACAGGCAATTGTTGCTGAAAAAATCGCGGCAGGCGACCTGACGGTTCAAGTAAAGCTGAGATCTGAGAATGACTTGCTAGGCAGGAAACTTAGTGAGATGGTAGAAAACAATAATATAATTTTAAACAGTATCAACGAGGCTGCAGAGCAGGTTGCGGCAGGTGCCCAGCAAGTTTCTGCATCTGGCGAGGTTTTATCGCAGGGTTCTACGGAACAGGCCAGCTCGATTGAAGAAATTACTGCCACTGTGGAGCAAGTGGCAGTTCAGACTAAGCAGAATGCGGTCAACGCTAATAATGCTAGTTCTTTGGCGACGGCTGCCCAAAAACAGGCTATGAACGGAAATCAGCAAATGAAGGATATGGTGCAAGCGATGCAGGAGATTAACGAATCGTCAGCCAATATATCCAAAATTATCAAAGTGATCGACGAAATTGCCTTTCAAACCAATATTTTAGCACTCAATGCAGCAGTAGAGGCAGCCAGAGCCGGTCAGCACGGCAAAGGTTTCGCAGTAGTGGCGGAGGAAGTCAGAAATCTTGCTGCCAGAAGCGCCAATGCCGCGAAGGAAACAACAGTAATGATCGAAGGATCAATTCAAAAAGTGGCTGCCGGAACAAAAATTGCTAATGACACGGCAGTGGCACTAGAAGGTATTGTACAGGAAGTAACTAATGCAGCGGCACTGGTCGATGATATTGCCGGGGCATCGAATGAGCAGGCTACAGCCATTGCCCAAGTTAATCAGGCTATTATGCAGGTATCGCAGGTCGTGCAGACCAACTCTGCGACAGCGGAAGAAAGCGCTTCAGCAAGCGAGGAATTAGCCAGTCAGGCCGAGATACTAAAAAACAATGTATCAAAATTTAAACTGAAGCAAACAGGCAGAAAGATTCAAAATGCGCAAGATTTAAGTCCGGATGTACTGCGTGCCATCGAATTAATGATTGAGCAAAAAAAGAAGGGGTATAAACAGGAGGGGCACGTAGGTAATAACGAAGCGGTATTACCTACGAAGGGAAAAATCGTTCTTGACGATAGTGAATTCGGCAAATACTAAGCAGCAGTACCATTACAAGTCATAAGTGCGTTGACTACTTTTGTATTTGTTAAGGGACGGAAGATATGAAAACAATAACCGACAGCGAGTTTATTGAACTTGTTCAGTTCATCAAGCATAATTTTGGTATTAACCTTACACATAAAAGAGGCTTGGTGTTGGGGCGTTTGCACAATTATATTGAGCAGAATGGCTTTGATAGTTTTTCTGAGTATTTTCATTATATAGTAAATGATCGTACAGGTAAAGCCGGGTCAATATTGCTAAATAAACTGACCACAAATCATACTTATTTTATGCGGGAACCCCAGCATTTTAATTTTTTGGAACAAGTGGTGCTGCCTGCTTTTGCAAAAGGCGTGAGTAAAGATTTACGCATATGGAGTGCCGGCTGCTCAACAGGTGAAGAACCATATACTTTAGCAATGGTTATCGATTCTTTTTTCGGGGTGGCAAAGTGCCAGTGGGACACTAAAATATTGGCAACCGACATTTCCACGGCTGCTTTGGAACGAGGACAGCGTGGAGTTTATCCCAATAGTCAATTACATGAATTGCCTGATTCCTGGCGAACAAAATATTTAGCTAAAACTGATAATGAATATAGTGTTATTAATGAAAAGATACGAAAAGAAGTCATATTCAGACGTTTCAATCTAATGAACGCAACATTTCCTTTTAAAAAGAAGTTTCATCTTATTCTTTGCCGAAATGTAATGATATATTTTGACGCAGACACGAAACGGAATTTGATTAGTCAGTTTTATGACCATATGGAACCGGGGGGATATCTGTTTATCGGCCATTCCGAAGCCTTAAGTCGTCATGAAAGTAACTATGTTTTTGTAGCGCCTGCAATCTATAGAAAGGAATAAATGATGTTACCATGAAAAGAAAGATTAGGGTCTTAGTGGTCGATGATTCAATCGTATTCAGGGAATTTTTACTCCGGGGGATTGGCGAAGATTCCATGCTCGAAGTTGTGGCGACAGCTTCCGATCCATATATGGCCAGAGACAAGATTTTGGAATTTGAACCAGACGTTATGACGTTGGATGTTGAGATGCCACGCATGAGCGGGATTGAATTTTTAAAAAAGCTTATACCGCAATATCCGTTACCGGTTGTTGTAGTAAGCGCAGTGAGCGAAAATATATTTGACGCCTTGAACGCCGGTGCTGTTGATTTCGTTACTAAGCCAGACGCGAAGTCACCAGCAAATTGGGAAATGTTTATTCGTGAGTTGATTATTAAGATAAAGATTGCAGCAACTGCAAAGGTCGGCCGGCTAAAGCGTGAAAATGTTAATGGTCAACTTATAACTGGAACTGTTTCGATAAAGAGAGACCGAATCATAGCCATAGGGGCATCAACAGGCGGTACGGAAGCAATCTATGAGGTCGTTCGTTCGTTTTCCCGGGATGTACCAGGTGTGGTTATTGTTTTACATATGCCGCCTGTATTCACTGGTATGTATGCGCAACGATTGAATAATTCATGTTTAGTGGAAGTAAAAGAGGCAGAAACCGGCGATACGGTTATACCCGGAAGGGTGTTAATCGCGCCGGGAGATCATCATATGCGCTTAAATCGAAACGGAAAAATATATACTGTTGAGTGTTTGAGTAAATGGACACTGTCCTTCAGTAGATGTTTTATTTGATTCAGTGGCCGAGAAGGCAGGAGCTGCTGGAATTGGTGTTATTTTGACCGGGATGGGTTTTGATGGCGCAAAAGGGTTGCTTAAAATGAGGCAAGCCGGTGCAATTACCATTGGGCAGGATGCGCAATCCAGTGTGGTCTATGGGATGCCTAAAGTTGCTTATGATATCGGAGCTGTAAGTAAGCAAGTTCCATTAGAAAAGATATCACGACAAATATATTCCATTTTGACGGAATAGGCACTGCAGTTAAATGCTGCCTTTATTACTATATAAAATCAGATTGCGGGTGATAGGCTGATGAATACGCACTTCATGTCCGGA
>JAGGAA010000066.1 GCA_017889675.1 Bacillota bacterium
TTGCATGTGTTAGGCACGCCGCCAGCGTTCGTCCTGAGCCAGGATCAAACTCTCCAATAAAGTATGCCGTCTATGAGCTTACAAACTTAAATACCATTAGCTATCTTAATTAAAGTAGACAAACTACATTAACAGACGCACCAGGCACAAGTTCAAAGTCACAGTGTGACTACATATTATATGAAGCCATTTGTTGGCTCTATAAATCATAGTAAGAAATTGTTTTTGTGTTGTATGTCGCACGCGACATACAACCGCACATCTGGCTTTTATGATGCATTACTTACATTGTTCAGTTTTCAGGGAACGTTGTCGTTCGCATTCTTGCGGAGCCGACATTTATATATGTTATCACGTTTATTTCATCGTGTCAACATCTTTGTTCTTGGTATAAATTGCTGTCTTTCTTCAGGCTTAGTCATTATTGCCTTGCCTAAAATCGACTTGCCTATCTTATCATGCACAGCTTGTTTATGTCAATACATTTTGGATAACTCAACTATTTTATTAAGCCTCTCATACTACATACACTGAATATATAGCTAAAAAAGCGGCTTGCGCCGGGCCTTTAGGCGACAGCGTAAGCCGCTTTTATTTAGCTTTAAACTTTACTCATTCACTCTGCTAATCATTATTAGCTTTATTTTCAACCACTGCCAAAGCAACAACTTGATCGTCCTTATCTGTACGCATAACTTTCACACCCTGCGTACTGCGGCTAGTTACCGAAATAGTATCAATCTCCATCCGGATAACGATACCCTCACTGGTAATTAGCATAAGTTCTTGCCCTGGTTTAACCACTTTTATACCGACAACATACCCAATTTTTTCAGCTGAATTGGGTTTAATATTGATAACACCTTTTCCGCCGCGTCCTGTTATACGGTATTCATCGGCGTTTGTCCGTTTGCCATAACCTTCTGATGTTATTGTAAGAACTTCGCCGTCTCTTTTCACGACATCCATGCCTATTACCTGGTCATCTTTATCTAGACCTATCCCCCTTACGCCATGCGCAGTCCTACCCATAATTCGCACATCAGCTTCATGGAAAACAATGGCCTTGCCGTCCCTGGTACCCATGATGATATCACACTCACCATTTGTCAGTTTAACGCCAATTAAATCATCATCTTCATCTAAGGATATGGCAATTAAGCCGCCTTTACGTGCAGTATCAAATTCGAGTAACTCGGATTTTTTTACAGTTCCTTTTTGCGTAGCCATAAACAAATAGCGTTTGGCACTAAACTCTTTGATGGGAATAACAGCTGTAATTTTTTCATCTTTCTCCACCTGAAGCAAGTTGACAATAGCCGTCCCTTTGGCTGTACGCCCGGCCTCCGGCAATTCATAACCTTTTAGTCGGTACATCCGCCCTCTACTGGTAAAGAACAAGAGATTGTGATGTGTTGTCGCCACAAATAAATGCTCGACAAAGTCCTCTTCTTTTGTTCCCATCCCATGTACACCTCTACCGCCCCGGCGCTGGCTGCGATAGGTATCAACAGGCAGACGCTTGATATAGCCCTGGTGCGTCAAGGTAATTACAATGTCTTCTTCAGCAATAAGGTCTTCCATATTCATTTTGGAAACATCGCTGGTAATGATAGTACGCCGTTCGTCCGAAAAGCGTTTTTTTACATCCAAAAGTTCTTCTTTTATGATGTTCATTACTTTACTTTCGTCTGCCAGTACACCCTCTAACCACTCGATGGTCTCCATGATGTCTTTATATTCGTTCTCGATTTTTGCACGTTCAAGTCCAGTCAAACGCTGGAGACGCATATCCAGGATGGCCTGTGATTGCTTCTCACTTAGACTAAACTTATTCATTAATGCATTCTTGGCAATCTCCGGAGTTTCTGATTGCCTAATTGTACTAATGACAGCATCTAGATGGTCAAGCGCAATTTTTAAACCTTCTAAAATGTGCGCTCTGGCCCGTGCTTTATCCAGCTCAAACTTAGTACGGCGGATAATTACTTCTTTTTGATGCTCCAGATAATACCGCAAAACTTCCTGTAGGTTGAGTACTTTTGGATGACCCTTTACCAGGGCCAGCATATTTACTCCAAAAGTATCCTGCATTTGCGTATGTTTGTAAAGCTGATTTAAAACGACATCGGCATTCGCATCCCGCCTGAGTTCAATGACCACCCGCATACCTTTGCGGTCACTTTCATCGCGCAGATCGGTAATACCGTCGATTGTCTTATCCCGGACAAGTCCGGCGATATTTTCAATCAGTCTGGCCTTATTGACTTGGTAAGGCAATTCAGTAACTACGATCCGCTGCTTACCGCTAGACATGGTTTCCACTCTAGCCTGTGCCCGCATTTTGACACTGCCCCGTCCGGTAGTATAGGCCTGCCAGATTCCTTCACGGCCAAGTATCAAGGCCCCGGTCGGGAAATCCGGGCCTTTAATAGCTAGCATTAATTCACTGATTGCCACATCAGGATTATCAATCATCATAATCAGGCCATCAACCACTTCCCCTAAATTATGCGGGGGAATGTTGGTAGCCATACCAACCGCGATACCTGACGAGCCATTAATTAACAGGTTAGGTACCTTAGACGGCAGTACTGACGGCTCTTTTAATGATTCGTCATAGTTTGGGACAAAGTCAACTGTGTTCTTTTCAATATCGGCTAACATCTCTTCGGCAATTCGTGACATTCGAACTTCTGTGTAACGCATGGCTGCCGCCGAGTCGCCGTCCACTGAACCAAAGTTGCCATGTCCGTCTACCTGCATATAGCGGGTAGAAAAAGTCTGCGCCATTCGAACAATGGCATCATATACCGAACTATCGCCATGGGGATGATATTTACCCAAAACTTCACCGACAATACGTGCCGATTTTTTGTAGGGCTTATTGGCCGCCATCCCAGCCTCGTGCATAGCATAAAGTATCCGGCGATGAACTGGTTTCAGACCATCGCGAACATCAGGCAATGCCCTCATAACAATTACGCTCATAGCATAGTCGATATATGAATTTTTCATTTCGTCTTCAATTTTGATTGGTAAGACCTTACCTAAGCCAAAATCCAAACCATCTTGCACAAAACCACCTCAATAATTCGACATTCTACTATATTTTCCCCACATAAGCAAAAAAATCCTGCAAAAGTTAGATAAAAGCATAAAAGTATCTGAACGATCCTGCCAGTAACCCATTTTAGTCGCCAACCATATACTAAACATGAAAAGATAGTCTTATTATCATCATAACAGGAGGCGTACTGTTTATGAACCTTTTTTATGTTCTGCTGCTCGGCATAGCTGTCAGTATTGACGGTTTTGTAGCCGGTATCGCTTATGGCTTAAAAAATATCGACATGCCTTTCACCTCTTTGAGTATTGTCGGTTTTGTAGCTGCAATTTGCACCGCTGTAGCCATGGTTATGGCCTATCTTGTTGGCCAGTTTATCAATACCGCTATTGCTATTTTTATTGGCGCATTACTCCTGATTATGCTTGGTCTCTGGAGTTTGTTCCAACAATACCTAACTAAGGATATTGCCTCTTACGAAATGGATGGCCAAGTTACTGCACGCAAACTGACTTTTTCGCTAGGTCGGTTAGTTATCAGTATCATGGCTAAACCAGAAACCGCTGATGTTGATAAACTTGGGATTATAAGCCCCCTGGAAGCTGTCTTTCTTGGATTAGCAGTTGGCGCCGATGCTATGGTTGGTACCTTTGCCGCCGCCCTCATGGGACCAATGCCGCTTTATACCCCTGCCGTCATTGGCATAATTCACATGCTGTGCATTGCCGGAGGCTTTTATTCAGCCCATAAATTAATTTCCGAAAGAGTAAAAAAACAGTTTCCCTACCTGCCGGGTGCACTCCTGATACTTCTAGGTATTCTCAGGCTTGGCTAGACTAGACGCCTAGTCCCCAAACTGGTAAAATATATAATAACTTTATCTCCCGCAAAAGCATACAACGCGTTACTACTTGCTATTAGCTGATGTGGTTGGCAGCAATATATTAAACAGGGGGCTATTCTATGGTATATAAAATCTTGACTATTAATCCTGGATCTACCTCCACTAAAATTGGTCTATACCACGATACCACCGAAATTTTTGTGCAAAATATTAGTCATAGCGCTGAGGATATCGCGAAGTTTTCCTCGATTACTGAACAATTTAAATATCGCTTGGAAAATATCGTTGCTTTTTTATCTGGTCAAAATATAAAAGCCAGCGATTTATCTGCGGTTGTCGCCCGCGGTGGATTATTAAAACCAATGGTAGGTGGTACATATCAAATCACAGCAGCTATGCTGGATGATCTAAAACATAATCGCTATGGTGCTCATGCCTGCAATCTTGGTGGTATTATTGCTGATCTACTAGCCAAGGAAGGTGGTTGCCTTGCCTATATTGTCGATCCCGTAGTTGTTGATGAGCTGGCACCGGTGGCCCGGTTTACCGGTTGCCCAGAAATTACCCGCAAAAGCATTTTTCATGCGCTGAATCATAAAGCAGTAGCCAAGCGTTTTGCTAAAACCATTAACCGCTCTTATGATAGTCTCAATTTAATTATAGCTCATTTAGGAGGCGGCATTTCCATTGGTTGTCACACCTTTGGTGAGGCTGTTGATGTTAATAATGCCTTTGATGGAGAAGGGCCATTTTCACCCGAACGAGCTGGTACGCTGCCTGCTAAGCAGTTTGCAGATAAGATTGTTTCTGAAAAATTGGATATAAACACAATTGCCTCACTGATAGCTGGTAAAGGCGGTTTAGTGGCCTATCTGGGCACAAATGATGTGCGGGAGGTGGAACGCCGCATAGCGGCAGGTGATAAACAGGCAGAACTTGTTTATCAAGCAATGATATATACCATTGCCAAAAGCATCGGTGCGGCTGCCATACCGGTCTGCGGTAAAGTAGATTATATTATTCTCACTGGCGGCATTGCCTATTCAGAGCAGCTTACCGCCAAACTCAAAGAATATATTAGCTTTATTGCCCCTGTTATTATTATTCCTGGCGAAAATGAACTGCAAGCACTGGCCGAAGGAGCCTACCGTGTACTAATTGGTGAAGAATCAGCCAAAGAATATACCCCGTAAGTAAAAAAAACTTAGTTAAGGCATTTGGCCTTAACTAAGTTTTTTTATTCTATACATCCCATACGGCTACCATCTTTTCTTTAGTACAACGTACAATTTTATCTTTATTATTAAGCTTGGTCTTCAAATCTACCCTATCCCCCCACAACTCACCAACATATTTAATCGTTTCTTTAGCATAATTCATCTCTAATTCTCGCCCATCATAGATGTGTTCGAGTACCAATACCCCATTCTCCACAGTCACTGGATGGATTTGCGGCACCATTCCCAAACCAACCATATTGGCTAATTCATCACGAATTGTTCGCCACCCCTCTTCATCAGCTACCTCTGTTACCACAACATCTATACCACGCACTTTATAATTAAACAAACACAGTTCTTCACACAACTCCTGGTTCAAAAAGCGCCGTAGAAATGACTGATCCCTCTCTTGCTCGCGAATTTTAAATATTTCATCCCTTCCACTATTTTTATCCAGATACTCAAACATTTTAAAGCCGATAAAATAGGGATTAATTTGCCTTTCATGCGGTCTGACAACAAGATTATGGCGTTGCAGAAACTCAAAATGCAAGCCTTGCGGCAGTGTGAGCTCTTGCAGCAGGCGATAATGCCAATAGCTGGCCCAGCCCTCATTCATAATCTTGGTTTCTACTTGTGGCAAAAAATAAAAGGTTTCTTCTCTGACAATGTTGATCAAATCCCGCTCCCAATAAGCCAGCTTTCCTCGTTCACTCAAAAAGCCCAATAAATCCTGTTTTAAGCGGTCTGGAACCTCATCCGGTACTTCTTTAGCCAGTTCACTCTTAGTAAGGGGTTTGCCTTCTCCCTGCCGTCTGACTTGGAATCGCAACGCGTGAGCAGCATCAAGAATTCGCTCCACTTGTTTTGGGCCGATACTAGGATCTGCAATATAGTCTCTCACCCGGCTAGCATGGCTTTTAAACATTTCGACAGTCAGCTCTGCCCGGGTATTCTCTTTAAACATCCGGTTATTTTTAAAAAAATCATTGTGTCCGTACACATGTGCAATTGTCAGGATCTGTAACAGCAAGGTATTATCCCGCATGAGATATGCTATACAAGGATCAGAGTTAATTACCATCTCATAGGGCAAACCAGTTAAGTTATATGTGTAGAAGGTTTTTTGCCGTTCATAAACCTTACCATAACTCCAATGAGGATAATGAGATGGCATACCAACATAGGATTCATAACATAGCATATCTTCATAACTACAAATTTCGAACTGCTGTTCATAGCAATTTAAGCCAGCATCTTTAATTAGCACTTCAATTTTATCATTCCACTTTTCTAGGTCCTGCATGCTATAATCTGCCGTCACAATATATCACCGCCACCTTCTGTCTCAGCCTGTATTGTGGGCTCAACTTCTTTTTCTAATATACGTTTGAGAGCTGGCCAAATATCTTCTTTTCGCCCCATAGACGCAATAATGAAGTTTTTGGCCTTGATGTTTTGATCCAATTGACGGCGAATAGTAACACCATAACTATAATTAGACAAGATCTCGACATAGCCTACCAGGTTGCAAACACTAACCAACTCATTGGCTTTATCAACAGTTCGCTCATTATCTTCTGTCCAGTTGTCACCATCGGTGCAATGAAAGGCATAAATATTCCATACATCAGGATTATAGCGCTGCTCAATGATTTCCAGGGCCTTGGCATAGCCACTGGAAATCATTGTACCACCTGACTCGCCGTGGTGAAAAAACTCTCGCTCATTTACCTCTTTGGCTTCCGTGGTATGCGCAATAAATACGACTTCTACCTGTTCATACTTCCATCGTAAGAATTGATATAGCAAAAAGTAAAAGGTACGCGCCAAATATTTTTTACTCTGATCCATTGAGCCTGAAACATCCATGATGCAGAAAACTACCGCATTGGAATGACGACGGATATCTTCCTTCACCCTAAAATATCTCAAATCATCTTCACGAAATGGTACCCGCTCCCGTACCTGTTGGCCATCTTCACTAAGAATTTGGTCACAAAGCTTTTCTCTAACCATTCCCTGCTGACGTTTAAGTTTTTCGACCAGTGTCCGTTTTTTAGCCAGCCGCGGCGGAATGCCTTTCCGTTGATAACCTGAACGTTTAAAAATATACTCAGACTCTTGCACCGCGAATTTTTTACGCTC
>JAGGAA010000331.1 GCA_017889675.1 Bacillota bacterium
GCTGGCCATTTATGATCAAATTGGACGGTAATAGGTAAGCTGCTTTTTCTGTAATAAAAAAGACTTAACTCCAGATTATGGGAGTTAAGTCTTTTTTTAGTCTTTGCGATATACTGCTATTCTATCACTTCTGAGAAATGAATTACAGTAACCATATCATCAATATGGATTTGTCTTTCATAGATATCCTCAAAGATGCGAATAAGTTCTTCGACAGAGTTAATCTCTGGATTTTGATGATTCAATTCAGCTGTTGTCAGATCACTGTACTTTTTTGTGAGTACTTTGTCAATGACGGCTTGAAACAATCTTTTTTTCTGGCCATATCTTTTGCCGAAGGTAACCCAGACAATTGAATTTTCTGGATAAATATTCCTGATATCGCCTGGGCGAATCGTAGTGGTTTTCATGCGTGATAGTAATAATTGTTTGTTATGCTCTGAGATAAAATTAAGTGCAAACATCGTAATCCCTCCATTATTGGTATTTGATAAAGCATAAACGTACAGGGCGGTGTTGCATAAAGCTAGAATTACCTTTTAGATATTGTTTCTGCATGTGTGTACAAAATCCTGCAATGCGTTGCTGGTTAAATAGATAAATCAGTAGTACATTGTATTTTTTGATTTTACAAAAATTGCATTGTTACAAAATATTCATACCAAAAACTGCATAGAATGCAATTTTTGGTATGCGTTCCACCCATAGAAAGCTGGCGAGTGCCCTATTGGTTTCCAACTTTGCTAGGAAAGTACAATTAGATTTGCAAATAGCGTGATGTTGGCACGCTATTTGCATTTATATAGGATAAAGATCTAAAAAGAGGAGGGAGGCAATATGACTAAATTTTATTGCTAAGGTAAGGCACTATAGCAAAATTCGAGGTCATAGGCTAAAAAACGTAAAGCAAGGCGGGATGATAATGCATATTTTACTAGTTGATGATGATGCTGGTTCGCTTCTGGGTATGAAAATAGCTTTAGAAATCCTAGGGCACACCTGCGATACCTATACCGACCCGCTACAAGCTATGAGGGACTGTATTGGCCTAGGTTATATATATAAATATGATGCGGTGATAACAGATATTCACATGCCGGCCATTGACGGTATAAAGTTAGCAGGGTTGCTGCAATTCTTGGTTCCAGAACTAAAGGTGGTTATTATATCAGGTTTTGTTAATGACGCTATTCGACAACATGCAAAGCATCATGGGTTTAGTACATTGCTGCCTAAACCTGTGAGCATTCAAGAATTATCAGCATCATTGCAATAAACTGCTGCTGAGGCTGATCAATTGAGTATAATCAGACAGTAAAATTGAGAGGAGCTAATAAAAAAGATGAAAATTAAAAGTATTCAAACCCGGTTGCTAATTATTTTATTACCACTAATTATAGTAGTGTTAGTGGCATTATCGGGGGTTAGTTATTATCTATCAACACAGTATCTAACTAAAAGCGTTGATGAAACAGCTATTGCCGTGGGAACTGACTATGCTAATCGTGTTCAAGGCGATATAGAAGTCATGCAGGCCCATCTTGAGGATTTGGCTAGTATTCAGCGCATCAGAGCAGGTGCTGATAAGACACAGATTGTCACTGCTATGGCGGAGGCTCAGCAACGGCTTGGCAAATTTGATGCCATAGTTTTTGTCAGCCCTGACGGAGCCGGCATTACCAACATGGGAACATCGGCGGCGTACGGAGACCGTGATTATTTTAAGAAAGTCATTGCTTCCAAGAAGCCTGTTGTTTCCGATCCGCTGGTTTCTAAGTCGACAGGAAAATTGGCGGTTGTATTGGCCGTACCTGTCATGAACAATGGGCAGTTAACAGGAGCACTAGTAGGAACGTTTTCTGTAGAAAGATTAGATAAAATGATTAGTGAACTAAAATTTTTAGATACCGGTTATGGCCATATTTCTGATGACTCCGGTAACCTTATAGCTCATGCCCGACATCCTGAATTTGTAAATAAGCTGAACCTGGGCGAGAAAAAAGTAAATTCTGAGCTTACTAAGCAGCCTGCCGAGCTGGATGAGCGTTTGATCAATTTGTTTAAGACGGCGGCGCAAGCGGGAAAACAGTCGCGTGATGTATATACCGCGATTGATGGTGTGACGAATGTTGCTGTAGCTACACCAATCAACCTGCCAGGTAACCGCTGGGTCATGATGGTCGAGGCGCCAGAAGCCGAGGCTACTAGAGTACTGGGCAACTTGGCGCGAACCATGCTGGGTATTGCGGTAATCTGTTTATTGCTTGCTACTGGGGCCATTGTAGTTATTGCTAAAAGAGTCGCCAAACCAATCTCGCAATTGCGTGATGAATGCATGCTATTGGCCCAAGGTGATTTACGGGAAGGTGAAGCGCGCAGTTTTTCTGAAGATGAAATTGGTCAACTGGGATCAGGTTTCCAGGAAATGAGACGAAATTTGCGGGAGCTTACTTCCAAAATGCTTTCTCAATCTGAGCAAGTAGCGGCTTCAAGTGAAGAACTGACTGCTAGTGCCGAACAGTCAGCTCAGGCAGCCAACCAGGTGGCGATATCCATTACGGAGGTGGCCCAGGGTACAAATAATCAAATCCAGGCTGTGGAGCAAACCATGGCGGTAGTTGAACAAATATCGGCAGCTATCGAACAGACCGCAGCCACATCCAATGA
>JAGGAA010000332.1 GCA_017889675.1 Bacillota bacterium
TTCTATTTCTCGCTCTCGACGAACAACAAGGGCCAAAGTTGGGGTCTTAACCCGCCCTACAGGCAAGGTTGTCCGATGCCCTGCCTGCTGAGCTGCTAGCGTGTACGCTCGGGACAGATTCATTCCAATCAGCCAGTCAGCACGGGATCTGGCTAAAGCTGACTGCTTCAGGTCATAAAAATCTTGGTTATCACGTAGGCTAACAATGGCTTTTTTTATACTATGTTCGTCAAGTGCATTTAACAAAATCCGGCGTACCGGCTTTTGATTATTAACATAGTCCAATACTTCATCAATCAGTAACTGTCCTTCCCGGTCAGGGTCACCGGCGTGAACAATTTCTGTTGCCTGGTCGATCAAGCTTTTAACAATTTCAAATTGCTTTTTGCAGGAATCGGCCACCAACAGCTTCCAGCTTTGCGGAATAATCGGCAAATCCTCTACCCGCCATTTTCCGTACTTAGGATCATATTCGTCCGGTTCTGCCTGACGCAGAATGTGGCCATAACCCCAAGTAATTACACCATCGCCAGTAGTAATATAACCATCTTTACGACTTACCGGACCTGGCAAATATTTGGCAATTTCCGCTGCCATGCTGGGTTTTTCGGCAATATATAACTTCACTTAACCACCGGTCCGCGCCAGGCGAGCATGCCGCCCTCAATATTTATTACCTGTTCAAATCCCTTGCTCCGCAGCAGGCTTGTCCCCTGAGCACTTCTTCTGCCACTGCGGCAAATAAGTAGCACCTTCTGCTCTTTAGGTATTTCATCTAAACGGCTTTCCAGTTGGTCGAGCGGGATAAGAGGCGCATCAGGAATGTGACCTTCCTGATATTCCTTTAGAGTACGTACGTCAATAATGACAGCTTCTTGGGCCTGCCATAAGGAAAGTGCTTCCTCAGCACTCATACTAACTCCTCCTTGACTGGCATTGACATGATTGCAGCCAGCACTGATAGTCATAATTACTATCAGCAATACTATCAACATTAATTTATTCATCTTTTTCACTGTTTTCTCCTCGTGACATTTTAACATAGCTATTGGCAACTCTGCCACCAATAAGTGCAAGAGGAATAGTACGAAAAATGTAGAATATCAGATAAAGTAAGCCTTAGCTTCAGATGAGGTTTTACCGCTTCACCTTAATGCTTAGCTTATTGCCTGCTTTTTTAGCCAAAATTTTACCATGGTCTAATTGTTTTGGCAACATTTCTATCTTTAGCTGTTTTTCGTAGTGTGCAATTAATGCCGCCTCCCGTGGTGATACTATGGAAATAGCAATACCACTTTTTCCTGCCCTTCCAGTACGTCCAGTCCGATGCAAATAGATGGCCGGATCTTCCGGCAAGTCTAAATTAATTACAAAATCTACTCCTGGGATATCAAGCCCCCGGGCTGCCAAATCAGATGCTATCAACAATTGTAGTTTGCCGCTGCGAAACGCCTCCATTGCCCTTTTGCGATCTTCTTTAAGAAAACGGCCATGAATACCAGCTGCAGTTAAGCCATTATAATTGAGCTTGTCCACCGTTAGTTCAACATCATCACTGCGATTAATAAAGACCAGCGCTCTGTCGATGGGAATAGCCCGCACAATTTTGCGCAGTAGCTCAAACTTATCCCGCCGCTCAACTACAAAATAGATATGTTCAATATCTGGCTTATTATCAAGCTGATCTTGCGCCGCCAATATTGCAATAGGGTTATTCATAAGTGCTTGCACGCGCTCAAGCGCGACCTGTGGAACAGTCGCTGAAAATGCCAAAAGCTGCCTGTCTTTTTGCGTAGTCTTGATGACAGCTTTAACACTGTCGGTATTGTTATCATCAAGCAGTCTGTCGACCTCATCAAGCACAATGGTTTTGACAGTCTGGGTGTTTATCTTTTTTTTCTGTACCAATTCGAGAATACGCCCACTCGAACCAGTAATGATATGGGGCTTTTCCTTTAATTTATCAATTTGCCGCATAATATTCACATCACCGATGATGGGGGCAGCCGTTATCGGCAAACCTGTGTTATTTGCCAACAATTCAATCTGCCGCTGAATCTGGATGGCCAATTCATGGGTTGGTGCCAAAATAAACGCTTGTGTCTCACGTTTGGCGGTGTCAATCTTTTGAAAAATGGGTAAAAGATAGGCCAGTGTTTTCCCTGTGCCTGTTGGCGATTGGCCGATAATATCTTTGCCAGCCAATGCTGGCGGTATAACTTCAGCCTGTATTGTTGTAGGTTCAGTGATATCCGCCTTAGTAAGCCCTTGTGCCAGCGGTGCTATCAGACCTAATTGTGCAAAATCTTTTTTCATATAGTATGTATTCGACCTCCCGCTACTTAAATCTGTTAGTATCATGCCCTAATTCAACACCAACTAGTGTAATCCCTTTTCTAACGATAACAACCATTAAAGAATTCAGAGGAGATGAGCATGTATGAGTGACAATCTTTTAAAATTTTACCAATCGCTAGGCTTTGAAGAAATCGAATTTGAAGATGGACAAATGGTGCTCGGTATTGAGCTTACACCAGAGGGGGCTTACGCCTTACTCACCGATGCGGAAGGCCTTATGCCGAAAAACCCAAACCAGGAAGTCATCTTTGCCTACTATACTCCAGAAGATTCCTATCTCTGGAGCGC
>JAGGAA010000333.1 GCA_017889675.1 Bacillota bacterium
GGTGATCCTAACTATGACTTGTTCAAGCTGGCAATTCGGGTTGCGGCTCAACGGCTTAATCCTACTTTTAGTTTTATGGATTCATCCTTTAATAAAGCCTATGGGGATCAAGTTGGTTATATGGGCTGTCGTACTAGGGTAATGGCTAATCGCTGCGGTCCGGAAGTAACTGACGGACGCGGAAATTTGAGCTTTACTACAATTAATTTGCCGCGTTTGGCTATCAAAGCCGAGCGCAATTTTATGAAATTCTATGAAAGTTTGGCTGAATTGATTGACTTAGCTTGTGAACAGCTTTATCATCGTTTTCAGGTGCAGGCTAAACTGAGGGTGCGTGATATGCCGTTTTTGATGGGACAAGGCCTTTATATAGATTCAGACAAGCTGAAGCCTAATGACTATATTGAAGAGGTTATAAAACAGGGTACTCTTTCGGTTGGTTTTATTGGGTTGGCTGAAACGCTGACGGCTTTAACCGGCTGTCATCATGGCGAAAATGAAGAATCTCAGATTATGGGAGAAGAAATCATTGCTTTTATGCGTGATAAGCTTGACCGTGCTGCTGAACATTATGAGTTGAACTATACGTTACTAGCAACACCAGCTGAAGGTCTATCAGGACGATTTGTTAAAATGGATCGTCGGGAGTATGGGATCATTCCTGGCGTTACCGACAAAGAATATTATACAAATTCATTTCATATTCCTGTTAGTTATTCTATAAGTGTTTTTGATAAAATTCGTATTGAAGGTGTATACCACAAATACACCAATGCTGGCCACATCAGTTATGTTGAATTTGGTGCACCTCCTGTCAATAATTTAGGAGCACTAGAAGAAATTATTCGTTATATGCGTAAATGTGACTTTGGCTATGCGGGCTTTAATTTTCCTGTAGATTTCTGCGAAGGCTGTGGGCATCTAGGGGTAATTGACACTGACGAATGCCCTTCCTGCGGTACCACCAGTATTCGGCGTGTTCGTCGTATTACAGGCTATTTAAGTACTGTTGACAGGTTTAATGACGCTAAGTTAAAGGAATTAGACCAACGTGTACGCCATGTTTAGGAGCAGAAGAAGATGGAAATTAGACTTTCGGGGATAACGGAAGAGAGTATTGTGGACGGTCCGGGATTACGATTAGTAGTATTTACCCAAGGCTGTTCACATAACTGTGAGGGCTGTCATAACCCTGATACTCATGATATAAACGGTGGTTATGCTACTGAGGTTGAAGATCTTTTTCTCTATATTGAAAAAATTTTTATTCGTAATAAATTGTTAAAAGGAGTAACCTTTTCCGGTGGAGAGCCATTTCTCCAGGCGAAACAGTTATCCTTATTAGCTCAAAGATTAAAGTTGTTGGGACTAAGTATTGTTACCTATAGTGGTTTTACCTTTGAACAGTTGGCAGCTATGGCTGTTAACCGTAAAAGCGTAGGGGATTTACTTAAACAAACAGACATCTTAGTAGATGGTTTATATCGTGCAACTGAACGTGATTTGGGGCTGGCTTTTCGCGGTTCTCGCAACCAGCGTCTGATCGATGTAGCAGCAACAATCGCCGCAGGGCGAGTGGTATTGTGGGAAGACATTTCGCAAAAATGCTGGGCGTAAAACGTCGAACAACGTAGTCATTAGATAATTTAGTAAAAAAATTGGTATACTATTGTAATGTCAACCATAACTGCGATTACGGGAAGACATTACAGGTGGATGTGATAAAAATGTCATGGTATTTGAAAGAAAGCCTGCAAAAAACTGTGGCTGCCGAGCAGGGAACGTTGGTCTACGCGCCGGGTTCTCGTCGTCCGATGGCCCTTGTTTACCCTAATACTTATCATGTTGGTATGTCCAACCTTGGACTGCATATTATTTACGAACAGATAAACAGCCGGGGCGATACAGCCTGTGAACGGCTGTTTTTGCCTGATAAAAAAACGATAGGCGAGTATTCTCGCACAAACACGCCTTTATTAACGCTAGAGAATCAGTTACCATTATATGAATTTCCCTTGATTGCGTTTGCTGTTTCCTTTGAGATGGATTATTTTAATCTGCTTACTATTTTAATGCTAGGCAAAGTTCCGATGGTAGCAGCTGAACGAGGTGAGGGTGATCCGCTGGTAATTATCGGCGGTCCATGTGCTACCTTTAACCCTGAACCATTGGCTGATTTTGTTGATGCTTGTATAATCGGTGAGGGCGAAGAAGTAATGCAAGACTTCTTGGATAGCTATTATGACAGTTTGCAGCAAGGATTGCCAAGAGAAGAACTATTGTTGCGGTTGGCGCAAATTGAAGGAGTATATGTTCCGCGTTTTTATCAGCCTGTATACGCTGCTGACGGTAGTATTGAACGATATGAACGACAGTCAGTAGTTCCAGCTAAGGTGAACCGACGGTATATTAAGGATTTAGGGAAATATCCCGCACAAACGGTGATTGTTACCTCTGAAACTGAGTTTAAGGATATGTACCTAATTGAGG
This sequence comes from Bacillota bacterium, assembly GCA_017889675.1. GTDB lineage: Bacteria > Bacillota > Negativicutes > Sporomusales > Sporomusaceae > Sporomusa. The sequence continues at coordinate 2,491 of JAGGAA010000333.1, forward strand.
TTGCCAGAGGCTGTGGCAGGCATTGCCGCTTCTGCATGGCCGGTTATTGTTTTCGTAACCCCAGGGTTCACTCTCTGGCACAGATTGCTGAAAGTGTAAAGAGAGCCAAGTTGTTCAAAGCGAAAGTCGGACTAATGGGTGCCTCGTTAACTTTAAGTATTAACCCATTTATTCCTAAACCGTTTACCCCCTTTCAGTGGTTGCCGATGGCTTCGATGGAGGAAGTGTCTTCTAGCTTGAAATACATCCAAACTACCTTGAAAAAAAGGAAAGGCGTAGAGGTATTAATTGAGCAACCTAAAGAAGCTTATATCCAAAGTGTTTTAGCGCGAGGCGATCGTAGGCTGGGGCAAGTGCTGCTTACCGCGGTTGCTAGTGGTGGTGTGAAGGGATGGAAACAGGCTCTTAAAGCGCATAAGGTTGATGAAAAGTTCTACTTATATCGTCCAAGAGGTGAGGCTGAGGTTTTGCCATGGGATAACTTGAGTATGGGTTTTGACAAATCATATCTATTGGCTGAATATCATCAAGCACAGGATGAAAAATACACTCCGCCATGTAGTGCAGGGTGTAAACGATGTGGTGTATGTCAGTAAAAGTCTTTAACACGTTATATATAGTCTAAAAATAAAAAATAGTGATGAGCAGAAGCTCATCACTAAAATGCAAATAGAGTATTAAAGTGTATAACCCTTACTTGATGGTCATCAAGTAAGGGTTATTTTTGGTCGGGATGACAGGATTCGAACCTGCGGCCCCCTACTCCCGAAGCAGGTGCGCTACCAAACTGCGCTACATCCCGATGGTAAAATAATATAATATAATGGTGGAGGGAGGTGGATTCGAACCACCGAAGTCGAAGACGGCAGATTTACAGTCTGCTCCCTTTAGCCACTCGGGAATCCCTCCATGTTGGTTAAGCAAAACAATGAATGATGCCCAGGCTTTTGGCACTGAATTCTAGATTTGTCCCGAACTAAGTGCGCTAGCAAACTGAGTTATGTCCCGGCTCACATTTATTAAGTATACACACTCATAATGCTATTGTCAACAGTGGGAAAATGTAAATTATATGGTTATTAGTGGTGCATGATGAGACTTAAGTCCCGCAGGAATTTTATTGAAAATGTCGAAATCTGAAGAAAGATAAAACAA
>JAGGAA010000334.1 GCA_017889675.1 Bacillota bacterium
TCTTTACAGCTTTAATAAAATAGCGATCCTCGGCATCAATTATTTGGGTCACTTGATATCCGGCAGTTGTCAGCCACTCGCTTACTGTTTCTCCAGGCGCCAGGCGGTCATTCTTGACAACCTCACTGTCCTGATGGATGGCATTGACTTGTTGCCTGGAAATGTCATGCATAATGACCAACAATCCCCCTTCACGCAGCAGACTTCGCATGTGGGTCATAAACCCTTGTTTGTCCTTAATATGCGGAAAAAAATTAAAACATAACACGGCATCAAATACACCTTCTTCAGGTACAAACTTCATAATATCGGCAACAGCAAACGAAATACCACCCAAACTGCCGTATTTTTCCTCAGCCTTAGCCAGCATATTGGCTGAAAAATCTACTGCCGTAATTTTGCCTGCCGAATCAACTGCTTTTTTAATGAAAGGCAGCAAAACCCCTGTGCCACTGCCAGCGTCCAGCACTTTAAAGCCAGGATCTAAACCAACCAGTTCTACAAGCTCAGCTATTTTTTTTGCATCAATCGAACGAGTACTATCCCATTGACCGGCAATTTTGTCAAAAAATTCGCGTCCATTATCCATGTGCTTTCACCTGCTTAACTATCCCGCTAACAGCCTCAAGTTTTTTCACAAGCAGCGGAATAAATAGTAATTGTATAACAATCCCTGGCAAACCTATAGAAATAGCACCAATAATATATGTCAGTGGCTCTAACTTGATTGCCAACATCATAACCATACCGGCCACTACCAGCGTAGCAGCCAAACGACCTGCCAGCATGGCACCGATCAGTGACCAAACTAGTGGGAGCTTACATTGCCGATATAAATACCCGGTCACGATCCCATATACTCCCAATTCCACTGCCATAATCGGCAGAAATGGCATTACCGGCGGCATACCGGTAGCAAAACAGCTAATAACCGGCGTCAACAGGCCAACAGCCAAGCCGCCTTTTATTCCAAGCATCAGGCCAGCCATAAGTACCGGAATGTGCATCGGTAAAAAAACAGAACCAACCCCGCCAACCAGGTGGAAGGCTATTGGCAGCATCACACCCAGTGCTATAAACATGGCTACATGAATTAGTTTCCGAGTATAACTCATAAATACACCTTCTAACCTATAAAATCGCAGTTATATTTTGTATGTAAAATTGATATAATAGGAGCGTCCAGGCATCGGGTACCCAATTTCTTCAACATACTGTTTATCAAAAATATTATCTACATAGAGGCTGATGCTTTTCGTCTTGTCAAGTTCTCTTACTACAGCCAAATTATGTATGGTATAACTGCCAATGCTGTTAACCGTATTGTTGTATAGCGCTTTTTGATCGCCAATGAAATTTATACTATACCGCACCTGCCAGGGCTTGGCATCATACTGATAGGCAAGCGATGCTTTATGTAACGGACGGTAATCAAGCGCATCTGTCATCCCTGCGTCAGTACGGGTTGCCCCCACTTTCTTAGTATGTTGATTGGTATAGTTAAGGATTAGGCTATTCGATTCGTCCATTTTAAAGACATTTTCCCACTCAGCGCCCCATACCTTGACTTTATCAACATTGTAGCAGAAATATGGAAACGCATGTTGGAAATTAATATAGTCAGAAATATCCTGGTAGAAAAGCGTAACTTTGGTGTTATATTTGTCACTGACCTTTTGCTCAAACCCGGTCTCATAGCTATATCCTTTTTCCGGTTTTACCTGCTGCTGATAACCAGGGTTCGTGGAGCCGGCCTTCATTTTTGAATTATAGTTTTGTGACCACCAATAGTACTCAGCCATAGACGGCGCGCGCCACAACCGGTTTACCGAAACAAATGTATTAGTTGTTGCATTATTGCGGAAAGATAAGCTCAATTTCGGCGACAAGGAATCTGTGTCATAGTCCCGCATCGTCGTAGCCCTGCTATCATCGCGTGTAGCCGAAAAATGATCATACCGTAAGCCTAGATAAGCAGACCATCTCTCTGCCAGTTTCCAGCTGTCGTCAACATAGGTTCCCCATAAATCAATCTTTTGCGAAGGATATATCTGGTCAGTACCGCCAGCCGGTCGAATATCGTAATACCCATATCCGTAACGCAGCCGCTTATATTCACCTCCATACCCAATTGTATGTCCATTAATTTTTGTCTGACCTGATATGCCAATGTTATCCGATTTATCACTTACTATGGTACGATCAAGTTCAACTGCCGTGCCTGCGGCGTTATAGTTGACTTCGCGGCGTTTTTCGTCATTCTTCCAGTAATCTACCTGCCAAAAACCGCTCTCTGTCTTATGTTTGTAGGCAAAATCATAGTACGTGTTGGTTTTTTCCCAATAGGCACCTGGATTTAAGGCAGAACTGACAGATGGTGCTGGCGACAGACTTTCACCATCACTGATTGGATAGCGGGAATCATAATTTGCTCCCGGCTTATTTGCAATAATATAGCCCCGTTTGGTCTCGGTGCGGTTGACACCGGCAGAAACAGTGTCCTTATCAGTTATGTCATAGTTTAGCCGCAAACCGTATTGTTTCGCTTCATAGTCATTGTTGCGCAGATAGGCGTCTGTTTCGGTCTTGTTAGCAATAACATTAAAATCCAGCTTACCTGCTGAG
>JAGGAA010000335.1 GCA_017889675.1 Bacillota bacterium
GTTAAGCTGGTTGATGATGAAAATGATGGATCCGATGGCTGATGAAGCTATGGCTAAAATGCTTACAGAAGATTATCCTGATAACCCGTTTCTCATGGTAACTGTCGCTGAAAAATTATCGCCTCGCGCCATTATGGAAGCGGCTATGCGGGCTGAGCTGGGCAAAGAGTTGACCCGACCACTAGGCAGCCCAGTTGTCTTATCGCCCTGGGACAAACTGTTACTTAGCCCCAAACAGCTATTTCAATTGCCATATCCGGATTATACACAGGTTGACACGACAACTGTGATTGGTCCCACGGCAAAACGGCCTCTGCAATTAGCTATTCCCATCATGATTACCGGCATGTCCTATGGCGGCTCACTGAGTTTGCTTATGAAAATGGCGTTGGCTAAAGGAGCAGCGATGGCTGGAACTTCAACTAATACGGGTGAATCGGCTGTTACCAATGAAGAACGTGACGCCGCAAAATATTTGATAGGACAGTATCATCGGGGTGGGCAACTAAGCGGTCAGGAGCAATTGAGCCGGTTGGATGCTATTGAGGTTCAGTTAGGTCAGGGCGCTTGGGGTGGAGCTGTTGACGAACCTATGCCTGCTGACAAAATTGGTAAACATTTGCGACAAGCCTGGCACTTGGAGGAAGGGCAGGGGAACACGGTCTATGCACGAATGCCTGGGAAGCATACATCTCAGGATTATATTACTATGGTTAATAATATGAAAGCTCAGTATGATGTACCGGTAGGCGTAAAAATCGCCGGGACTGATTACATAGAATATGAACTGGCAATAATTGCCCAGACCCAGGCCGACTACATTGTTGTCGATGGTTCAGAGGGTGGGACGGCCTCATCTAATCCTACATTGCAAGATAATGTGGGATTGCCAACCTTCCATACTCTTGTGAGAACAATAGATTGGTTGGAGGAAAATAATCTACGCAGTCGGTTTAGCGTGATTGCCACAGGCGGCCTGACAACTCCTGGTCATTTTCTTAAAGCGTTGGCTTTAGGGGCTGATGCTGTATATATTGGTAGTATTGCATTGATGGCAGCCATGCAGGCTCAAGTGGCAAAAACACTGCCACAGGCACCCCCCACCCAAATGGCGATGTATTTCGGGAAAATGAATGACAAGCTGGATGTTGATAAGGCAGCACAGCATTTGGCTAACTTTCTAACCTCTTGCCAGGCCGAAATGCAGCTTGCTGTCCAAGCGGTTGGCAAACAAGCACTACGAGATCTAGACCGCAGCGATCTTGTTTCAGTCGAAAAGGATCTGGCGGAGTTTGCCGGAATCCGTTATGCGGCCAGTCACAGGCCATATCAGGGACAGCCCGCTGTCGAACAGAAAGTACAGTGTCAGCTACAGGAACTGCAGCTGCATTAGTGCATAGGCAGGAAAAATAGGTTGATATAGCGAAAAGAACCATAATTATCCATGAAGTTCGTGGATAATTATGGTTCACCTTATTTTCTAAAGTTATGTGAGGGGACGGGTTTAGCCAATGGAACCGATTGAGATAGTAAATTTAACCGAAGGTCGATTAGAAGAAGCCTTAGCCGTCTTCAAAACCAGCGGCTGGGACGAAGATAGCCTGTTTTATGTAAAAGTGGAAATGCGGGCTTTTTTAAAAGGAGACATCAATGGTTACATTCGCGCCCACTTTATTGTAGCCATTGTCGATAACCAGGTTATCGGAGTAGCCGCCTGGGCGCCGTCCATGTGCTCTTTTTGGCTTTATGAATTATCCTGGGCTACAGTATTACCTGAGTGGAGACATCGCGGCATCAATTCGCTGATGCTTACTGAGCGGATACGCCAGATACGGGAGCACCATGGTTCAGAGGAATTTAGTGTAATGGTTTGCACCTGGGATAACCCCATGTATACCAGAAATGGTTTTGTACCCATGCAGGTGCAGGGGAGAACTTCGCCAGATAAAAAAGGTAAAGGCTTGTTATTGGCTCAATTCGGTCCGACTACTGCCTAGGAGAGTGGAGCTAACTTTATAAAAACTCCACTTGTCCATTAACAAATGATTTTATCCGGGCAAGTGATTCTACACGATACCCAGCGTCGGTAAGCTTCTGCGCGCCAGGCTGGAAGGATTTTTCGATAACAATGCCAATGCCAACTATCTTAGCTTTAGCTTGCTCAACGATATTAGCAAGGCCAGCGGCGGCTTCGCCATTTGCCAAGAAATCATCAATAATGAGCACATTATCTTCAGGCTGCAGAAACTGTTTGGAGATTATGATATTGTTGCTTTCACCCTTGGTATAGGAATATACTTTGGCCGTATATACATCATCGCCAGTGACCTTGGGCTTGCGTTTGCGGGCGAAAATAACAGGGACTTTAAGAATTAGTCCGGTCATAACCGAAATGGCAATGCCGGAAGATTCGATTGTTAAAATTTTGGTGATTTTTTCACCAGCAAACCGGCGGACAAACTCTTCGCCAATCTTCATTATCAGTTCAGGATCAATCTGCTGGTTCAAAAACGAGTCAACCTTGAGTAAAGAGTTATTCAAAATCAGGCCATCAGTCTGAATACGTTGTTTTAATAAATCCATAACAGCCTCCTGTATTGTGTGGGCTATAATCGAAAAATCGAAAAATATATGATTCCTAAGTTATTTAAGCCTTATTGTAACAGCATTTTTGCGAGGTTGTCAACAAATGCGAAACAAAATTCGACAGATCGTGAGATGCTTTTTTCGACAGAGGGAGAGAGTATAATTGATAATCATAAATGAACCAAAACCGTTTCCTACAATTAAGACTGAGCGGCTGATATTACGTCAGCTACTACCGGAGGATGCCGTAATCTTACAGCAATATTGGTCAGACCCGGCAGTGACGGAGTATCTGACACTTGAGCCTTTCAAAGAACTTCAAGAAGCCGTTGTTATGATTGAATTGCTAAACAGCTTGCCTGAAAGTAATCAGGGGATTCGCTGGGTGATTACTAGCAGACTGGAGGGGAAAGTTCTTGGTACTTGTGGTTTTCACAACTATAAACAAGAACACAGCCGGGCTGAAATGGGATATGAACTAGGGCAAGCTTATTGGCGACAAGGGTTCATGACAGAAGCGTTAACCGCCATCTTGCACTATGGTTTCGAGAAAATGGCTTATAATCGAATTGAGGCTTTTGTAAATGTCGGCAATATCAAATCCACAGGGACTTTAGAAAAAATGGGCTTCAAGCTGGATGGGCTTTTGCGTGAATACGAATTTGCCAGGGGTAAATTCGTCGACCAGTAT
>JAGGAA010000336.1 GCA_017889675.1 Bacillota bacterium
CGCCTGGCCAAAATTAAGTCTGCTGTACAGCCAGCATTTAATCATTATCAGGACTTCGAGCATTTGCTCGATTACTTTTCTTCCGCTCACTGTGGCGGCTGCCGAAGTGAAGATTGCCACTGTCCCATAGATTGCACCGTCAAAACCTGCCACAAGGAGCAGGGAGTGGACTTCTGCTTTCAATGCAGCCAGTTTCCTTGTGATAAACGCCTTTTCTCTGAAAACCTTCGCGACCGCTGGTTAAAAACCAATAACCGAATGAAGGAAATTGGCCCGAAGGAGTATTATATTGAGCAAAGTAAGTTACCAAGGTATTAAAATCAAATTAGTGATCACCTCAATATCATTTTACAATTTAATCTTAACGCATCAACAGAACCGCCCTTGTGATGCTCATGAAAAAATAGCATTTTTAGAATAATAGTTTCTTGTATTGGAGAATACTGCATGAAAAAAACTCTGTTTACACTCCTAATTGCGGTTGTTACGTTTGCAATCATACCCACAACCTCATTTGCCTGAAACTCTAGTTGTGACCCTTTGTATAAGGGTTATAATGAATCGTCACCTGAAGGTTATGTAGCTAAAGAATTTGATAAAATCGCGCCTGAACCTGGATTTGACTGGAGTGGATTACCAGGTTCTTGGTTAGATCAGGCTTCTCAAGGTAAATGGGTTGTAAAAACAGCGGCAACAGACGCAAAAGTTGGATCGATAATTATATGGATAGACGAATTAAATAAAGCTAGAGTTGGTATCGTTCGCGACATTAGTGATAAAGGTATTCGATTTGACACACTCAATCAATCAAATAAATCGCTGCAAAAAATAGCTACTCCCGAATCATTGATAAATGATTATAAATTAGTTGGCTATATTTGGCCTGAACGCATCACATCTAGAATGAAGCTGATTTTACATTGATTTTTCTGGATCTTGCTAACTGAATAAGTTAATGGCAACTGAGCCATTGAGTTAATGTTTGAGAGCTACCCTGCTATATCCCGGTTATTCCTTTGCAACAGCCCCTTTTGTCCTGCCCCGCCCAACAGCATACTTATTTACTATAAGCACCCTGTTGCTTGGTTGAGATCACGCAAAAGATCTTGGTAGTATTCGAGTCCGGCGTGGAAGCGTTTAAAACTTCTCCTATTTTACTGAATCCTTTTCTGCTTGTCCTAAGATGCTGTGCCAATAGCCATAACCAAAATAAATAACTAAACCGATGGCTATCCATATTGAATACCGAATCCAGGTTTGAATAGGCAGGCTATACATGAGATAGGCACAACATAAAATAGCAGCCGGTGCTACGAAATTGACGGCTGGACAGCGGAAGGGGCGATGGGCATTTGGCGCGGTTTTACGCAGAATGAGTACACCAATTGCTGTTGTTAAAAAGGCAAAAAGCGTACCGACATTAACTAGTTCAGCAAGAATATCAACAGGGGTAAGGCCGGCGATAACAGCAACAATAATGCCGGATACGATGGTTACAATATGAGGGGTTCCATATTTAGGATGTACCTTACAGATGCTGGCGGGAATCAAACCATCACGTGACATGGCAAAAAAAACACGGGTCTGACCGTACATAACAGCCATTAGTACAGTAGTAAGACCGGCAATGGCTCCGGTGCCAACAAGGGCCGCCCCCATGTTATACCCTATCTGGCGCAAAGCAAATGCTACAGGCTCAGCATTGTTCAGATCTTGATATGGGATTACCCCTGTAAGCACTGCTGCAACCAACACATACAAAATGGCGCATACGATAAGAGAACCAATAATGCCGATAGGCAAATCACGATTGGGATGTTTGCATTCTTCGGCAGCTGTTGCTACACAGTCAAAACCGATATAAGCCAGAAAAATGGTTGCCGCGCCGGTCATTACTCCGGAAAAACCAAAGGGCAAAAAAGGAAACCAATTGGCTGGATTGACTTTCGGACCTGCCAGAAATAAAAAGATAAACACAGCCGTTAGTTTTACCCCTACGAGGATTTTGTTGACAGTGGCGCTTTCTTTTGTGCCTCGTACTAAGAGTATACTTAAGAACAACAAAATCAGCATGGCCGGTACGTTAATCATGCCTCCATCCGCGGCAACAGCGGTAAAGGCTTTGGGAATCTCGAAACCTGCTGACTTAAAAAGTCCGATCGTATAGGCTGACCAGCCGGCAGCTACCATACTGGCAGCCAGGGAATATTCCAGAATAAGGCTCCAGCCTACAAGCCAGGCAAAAACTTCCCCCATTGTTGTATAAGAATAAGTATAGGAGCTTCCGGCAACAGGCACGGTAGAGGCCATTTCGGAGTAGCATAGCGCGCAGAAAGCGCAGGCAACAGCAGACAAAAGTAAAGATATAATAATACCAGGACCGGCGTATTTAGCGGCAACGACGCCTGTAAAGATAAAAATACCTGTACCTATAATGCATCCAACACCCAGAAATACCATATCCAAGGCTCCAAGGTTTTTTTTCAGCTTTTGCTGCTGGCTATCCTCCGTCAAAGAGGAAAGGGGTTTTGTGCGAAAAAGATTCATTTAAGTCCCTTCTTTTCTAGTAAGTTTAGTTGCGACATATTTT
>JAGGAA010000337.1 GCA_017889675.1 Bacillota bacterium
AAAACGAGCGGTTAATGAAATGATCGGATACCCTGAGCTTGATAATGGTAAATGTATGGGATATTCAACAGAAAATGACGATGAACCCATAGAAAAATGTAAGAAATGCAAGTTTTGTACTGTGCCATATGAGGAGGGCGGTAAGTGATGGCTTTTACGGGACTAGTCAACATTGTAAAACGGAAAAAGACTTTGCATTGTGGATTCAAAGTTAGACTGGGTAGCGATGTTAAGATTGCAAGCGTTTGCAATAAGACCTGGCACTTAGAAGATGAGGTTTATGAGGATATTTCATCGTCGGTTACTTGCAAGCGTTGTCAAAAGATATTGGAAAAAGCCAACGAGGACGGCTATGTAACATTTGGGAGGCGGTAAGTGATGGTTGAGTGTAAAGTAGAATGTCTACATAGAAAACAATGTGATGCCATAAATAATCCGTGCTGGCATCATACGAAGGTAATGAGCGAACTCCAGCAGGCACAGGCTACAATAGCGGCTCTGCGTGGGGCGTTGGAAGAAATACGAAATATGGATGAAATAGAATTAATGGATGAATCTCACATGGTAGCAGATAAAGCCTTATCCACCACAGCTGGAGCCGAACTACTCGAAAAAATTGGACAGTTGGAGCGCGAGAATAAGGCGCTAAGATGTTGTGATAACTGCGAACACATGATTTGGCAGCACGATGATCGTGGGTGTAAATTAACCCCACAAGATGAGTATGGGTACTATGATTATAATTTTGATTGTACGCCTTGTGATGATAGTGCTAGTTTCAAGGATTGGCAATTAGCTGAAGGGCAGATGCTTGAAATCCCGGTAGAATCGCCTATTGATGCGGATGATGTCATCGAAAAAACAGCAGAAAACATAGATGATAATTACGGTGGAGACTATGAACCCGGAGAGAAATTTTTAAACAATATACAATGCGGTGATTCTGACCAATTACAAAAGTTGTTGGATGAAGCCTTTGATAAGTGGGTGAAAGAGAGAAATATCAAATGTGGTGCCTTTACTATTGAAAAAGTTGAACGAATTGCATATAAAAAGGCTGGTGAGTAAGGGTGAGTGATGGTGAAAAGTGCTTATGCGACTATTGTAGAAATGATAATTGTATAGCCGTTTTGGCTGTTGAAGCGCACCAGATTGCTAACGCCAGGGCAGACAAGGCAGAGACTGACTTAAAAGATGCTCAAGACAAGATTGTTCAGTTAAGTATTGATAGAGAAGAAGAGACCGACCTGCTTAAGGCTAGGGTGGCTGAGTTGGTTGGGGCGTTGCTAAAAATATACAAAATCAATCCAGATGGTTATAAAGCAAGAGAACTACCCTTCTTTTGATGATAACAATAATCCTATATTAAAAATACCAACCTTAGATGGTGAAATGATTGCTAGTATAGGAGATTATGTCATAAAAGAACCATATCCGACTGACTGGCGAAAGTTTTATCCATGCAAACCGGATATATTCCACGCGACGTATGAAAAAGTAGAGGAGGCGTGAGAAATGACTAAGGATGAGATATTAGCAATGAAGCCAGGGCGGGAACTTGATACTTTAGTGGCTGAAAAAATATTTGGGCTTGAATATATGGAATGTATCGGTTGCTATATTGACAAGACCGTGCGAAAATCACGCGATTGAATTGGCAGAAATAAAGCGAGGCCAGCGTTGGATATTAGCCGTGTATGACCTGGAACAAGACATTGATATTAGGTATCAAGAGATATTGAGACTAAGGCGAGAAGCAGAAACAATCAATAAAGGCATACCAGGAAGACATGGATGGGTTGAATATGTGAAGACAAATTATTGTCTATGGCTATTTCGTGTGACAGGCGAAGAAAGGGATATAAACAAGGAAACAATCAAATTGTGGTGGAGACAAATTATTGACATGATGGTTAGAAAAGCAATAAGAAATGCTTGTTTCTAATAAAAAATAGTTTAGACTAGTCCGAACTATTTAATAATCGTGATATAATAATAAAGTAAAATAAAGTCTACGTTAATTTTCGGGAAATAATCACAAAAAGGACAGGCTATACCCAATGTAGTCTGTCCACCTCTCTTCGATATTAGTCAGCCGTAAAAAGCTGATTGATGTATAGAGCCCGCTACGCCTCTTGGCGTGTTGATTTTTCAATCCATGCTTATGCGGACCAGGGCGGGACTTTTTAGGCTTGGCGGTGGAATGGCAACCGTGAACACCAGGGCATGAAATTAATAGCGCTACGTGCCCTGGAAGTGAATGTAAGCTGCAAATGTGGCTTGACGATATGTCTCCTTTCTACACTTCCATTATACAAGCCCTTCGGGGCGAAAACATTGGCTGATAGCTTAAACGCTGTCAGCCTTAAATATTAACAATACAGGAAAGGAAGATTAATAATGAAAGATTTATTCTGCGGTTTTTTAAGTATTATTGCGATGGTGTTTGTGCTGTGTTGTATGGCGTGGGCTATTCAAGGAAATGATTTTTTTCTTTATAAAGTGTTCGCACCAGCACAAGAACAGGTAAGAAGGGAAACTTTTGAACAGTCAAAAGCCTATAACCAATCTGTAGCCCAGGACATTTCTAGTTTTCAGCAGCAGTATATCCAAGCTACAGACAGCCAGAAGGATGCTCTAGCTTCATTAATCATTCATAGGTATGCTGATTATGACTTGAGCAAATTACAACCGGATCAAAGAAGTTTCATTGAAAAATTACGAAGAGGTGATCGGTAATGAAAAAACTATTAATAGCAGTAATAGTTGGGATTATGGGGTTATCAATTGCAGGGTGCAGCGCAGATGATTCGAGCAGAGCAAAAGAGCAACAACAGCAAGAACAAACGCAACAAGAATCAATAGCACAAGCAGGCACACCAGCTATTAAAAACTTTAGGGAAAAGAAATTACTTAAAGATATTTACGAAATGAGAGATCAAGAAGGACTTACAACGTATACATATATTGTTGCTGAAAACACAGGGAAATTAATCTTCCTTGGTGAGACAATCGGCTACGGTATACCGGCGGCTACACAATACAATAATCCAGAACAAGCATTGGGATATTCCGAACATAAATACACTATTCCACAAGCTGAACCAAATGGGCTATATTCGCCACAATCAGCAGAAGGAACGTGGATAATGTTAAAAGGCCCTAACGCCAAAGCGGTAAAGCCTGTGTATGTTGAGCCGCGAATTGTCGTTAGTCCGTTTAAATTAGATATTGCAAGTTAAAGAAGAGCCGTTTGACTCTTCTTTTTTATTTTGGCAGAAAGGCGGTGAAAAAATGACAACCGTAATTTGTAAGCTGACTGATTGCGTATACCACGGATTAGAAATATGCACAGCTAAAAGGGCTAGAGTGGACGGAGTAGGGCAGGTTGAGTGCTATGAACCAATACCACATTCAAGTATTGTACATAGAGAATTTGATAGTGGGTGCGATAAGTCCAGGCGAGGTTATAAGAGCAATCGAGTAACAAGAGTAATCAAATAAAAAACCGCCCGGAGGCGGCTAATATTACGGCGTGGTTAATTTAGTTATCTCGCTTTTAGGTATTCTGTATGTCTTGCCAAGCTTAGTAGCTTTAAGACTGCCAGTACGAATCTTACGAAGCAATGTTTCCTTATTGACCATCAATATTTCGGCGGCTTCTTCGGTAGTGTATTCAATCCGTTCAGCTTTATGGGGAGCGCCTAAGAGCGATAGATTAAAATTAAGAATGTCATGTCCGTAATTTTTAATAGCGTCCAATATTTCAAGGCCGATGATATTTCCAGATGAATCAAGGTCAAGAACTATGTCGCCCTCATTAAATTCCTGTTGGCGCTCACTCTTGGACTCAGATAAGCGAATATACATAGCGTCAATATCGGAATCATAGGTTACTTTCATATTTGTTACCTCCGTTTATTTTATGAAGCGGAGCAAGCAACCCGGTTAAGTCCGGGTTACCGTTACCACTTTAATTTTGCTTTGCGTTACCACATATACAACGCGAACACCGTTTTTCTTTGCTAACGTTGCTATTCAATTATTCCGAAGAAGAATATGTTTCTGCAATATTTAAATCGGTTTTAGCAGAAAAATGGAAAAGCATTGAAGCGGAGAGATATTACATAACAATAACAACGGCAAGTGGCAGAAAATTAATATTATGGAATAATAATAAATATTATGCGTGGGCAAGTGATGGGCGTTTTATTGCTGGTGAGAAAGGAACATCGTGGGATAATGCTAGGCCAAGTGTTAACTTACTGCATCAGATGATAAAACGTATTAACCAGGAGGTAATTAACACTATTAATACGATGCCTAACGGTGAAAGGGTGGATAAATATGCTTGAAATGTTTTTCTGGTGTGTATTAATAATCGTATGTGCAATAGGTTTAGGCATTTCAATAGGACTATGGGCAGTAACAAGGATTATTAAGAAAAAGATAGATGAAACAATAAAGGAGATGGAAAGATAATGGAAGTATTAACATTGCCGTTACCTATGGCAATATGTATTGTGATAATTATTGTATTAGCGTTAGATTTAGCCTACTACATTGGCAAGGCTAAACAGAGTGACACGGACTTAGGATACTATCTAAGCAAGCTTGAAGATCAGCACCATTGGATGAAGCAAGAACAAACGGCGCAGACACGATGAGGCAACAAATGGGTATATTAGTATCCCAAGCAATAATCAACAGCGACAAGGCTAATTAGGAGGTTTGGCAATGAGTACAATACTAGAAATATTAGGGGCACTTTTCTTGATGTGGCTACTCCTTTTGCCATTAGTATTTATAATTGGTTGGGTTAACGAAATATACAGAAAGTGGGAGAAAAGACACCTTGTAATATACTGTAAAGATTGTAAATTACATGATATGAATATTCAAGGTATGGAAGTATGCAGCCAGGATGATGGGTTTGAAGGTTTTTGCAGTAACGCGATACGGAGGGACAATATATGACCGTTATGTATGGACAGGCTAAAGTTAAGAAAACGATGACGCCTGTTGAATTTGCTAACAAAATGGCAGATATTAAAGCCAACTGTCAGCCTGCTGAAAGGCATATACAAGCCGACATATTAATGAGCGAGTTGTTAGTGCAGCTAGGCTATAGCGATGGTATTAACAAGTTTAGGAATATGGCTAAATGGTATTCTGGTGGAAATAGTAAAACAATTAATATTGATATTAAAAATCAATTATGGGATTGCGATGGAAAAGGAAGTATTGTTTTGAGAAGGAGAGTTTAAGCAAATGAGTCTTGAAATTAATGTTTACGATAAAACTGGTGAACTATTTTACACAACCAAGTCTTTGCAGGATTTAGAAGAACATTCGTTTTTGTTTAGACCAGGAGATAAAGCCGTAATAGAAGGAGAAATCGACGGGGCGAACATTTTTCATCACAAGAACGAACAACCGCCAAAACAACAGAATAAGAAGGATGATAACTCGATAATCCGTTTGAATAAGATAGGTAAGTTTTCTATTCAAACGGATTTTATTTACGATCAACCCGAATTAGTGAAGGAGATACTAAAGGATTTAATTATAGTTAAAACAGAAAGAAGCT
>JAGGAA010000067.1 GCA_017889675.1 Bacillota bacterium
ATTACTCGCATAGTAAGAGACAAAGTTTAGGTCACCGCCCTGTTGATCTTCGGCTTCATCAATAAAATAATCCAGCAAAATATGCAGACCGTTAATCCAGGGAAAATAAGCCTGACCAATTTGCTTAGCTTCTTTGGCTGTAAGGTTAGGATTATAAGCGGCTGCGCATAGCATAAACATACCTAAGGTTGAACCCGTGGCAGCGGCAAATTCCCAGGGGGTAATTCCTGGATAGGAAGGAAGGTGGACGTTAATCCAGGCTAGCATCTTTTGTTGTCTTACTTCGGAGTCTAGATGTTTATAGGTTTGAAGTTCGCAGTATAATCCGGCCTGGCGCAGTGTCTCCGGCTTAACCAGTTGGTAAGCCGGGAGTTTGGTAATTTCCCGGCGGCAGGTCATGACAAGTGCTTGTAAATAACCGCCATCATTTTTATACGGATAGGCGGCATAATAATCGTTTAGCGGCTGATCTGGATCAAGGGCATCAGTCATAGCTAGATGCAGCTGGCGGAAGGCCGCTTCATCGGCAATGCCAGCCCGGTCACAGAGATTGTCAAGGTAATCGCTGATGGTCTGCAATGCGACTACCAGTTGGACAAAATCACCGGTAGCCACGCCCTTATACAAACTATAGACACTGCCGCCCTGACAATGAAATTTTTTTGTACGGATACTGGCAAGTGCTTGCTCTGATAGTTCGCGCATACCATGTGTTGACGCATAGTCCTGCCAACAGGCAAGCGTATTGTCCACAAGCGGAAAGACCTTCCGTACAAACCTGATTAAAAGGATAAGGCCTGAAGTGGTAGCAGTCAGCGAGGAAACCATAGCGTCCTCCTTACGTTAAATATACTTATTCAATAATCAATTCAAAGCCCAGCTCTTTTTTGAACCATTTACGATGTCCGGCTACCGCTTGACGTTCGATGCTTACAGGATCGGTAGTGATCAGTCTAAGGGAGGCGTGACTACCAGTGATGGATGGTTCAACATCCTGTACCAAGCCAAGCTGGGTTGTTTCCAGACTTTCGGCCAGTGCCAGTAACAGTGCCAGTTTTCGGGCTGTTTGCCAATTGTGTTGATCAAGAAACTCGCTATAGATTTTGTTGCGGACGTATTTAGCGGACGGCCCATTATGCCAGCCGGCCACAACGGCTACTAACATTTGTTCGCGGTGAGTCAAGCCGAATAGCCGGGCATTTTCAGCAAGGTAGGCGCTATGACGAGCATGATCATAGTAGTTAATGGTAATGCCAATATCATGTAGTAAGGCGGCTACCCGGAGGAGATGCCGGTCGCGACCGGACAGTCGTAAAATCGGCTGCCATTTATCGAACATAGTCTCTGCCAATTTGGCGACATGTTCGGCATGGGCCTCATTGCCTTTGTAGAATAGCAGCATATTGCGGGCTGAGTGCAGCAGAATATCAGGAATAATGGCGGAAGATTGCTGTTTGGATAGATAGTATTCCAGGAACATTCCTTCCCGGACGCCGCAGCCGCTAATGATAATATTGGTGGCCTGAGATATATCCACCAATGATTTGACAAGGGTGGTTCCGGCGATAATAATATCAGCGCGTTCACTGCTGAGACCGGGATATTTGCGGCGTTGAGTCAAATTAGTCTTTGTCAATTCCCGCCATAATTCCTCAAAGGCCATTAGCCCGAAACGGTAGTTGTGCACTTTGGGAAAAGGATAGTTTTTATGCTTTTGATCCATCTTAGCAATATTACGGGCAGTACCGCCGACGCCTACAAGGGGTAGGCCTAATCGTTTAAGCCATGGTAGCTTCTCCAGTTGGTCGGCAATATATTCACGCATGGTTATCAATTGTGAATCGCTTATTTTATCCTGAGATGTAAACTTTTCGGTAAGGTTGACAGCACCTAAGGGGATACTGAAGACCTTGACTGCTTGACGGTTTTTAACCAAGATTACCTCGGTGCTGCCGCCGCCTAAGTCGAAAAGCAGTGCATCTTCGACGTCAATCGTATTGATAATACCAGTATAGGCCAAATGGGCTTCTTGTTCACCACTAATCGCTCTAAGGGGAATCCCAGTATGTTGATGTACTAAATCAATAAATTCTGCACCGTTTTTTGCATTGCGTACGGCGGCAGTGGCCACTGCCAGGATCGTATCCACCTTTACCAGTTCACACATATGAGCAAAGACTTTTAGCGTGCCAATGGCGCGCCACATAGCGTCACGGGCGAGAATTCCTGTTTCGGCCATACCTTCGCTCAACCGGACGGTTTCCTTTTGGTTATATACTAGATTATAAGCGCCATTATGATAAATAGTCATCACAATCAGACGGGCCGAATTCGAGCCTAAATCAATAATTGCTACCCGTTCGGTCAAAATGTTCAACTCCTAACTACTTTGCATGTAAAAAGATTACTACTAAATTTCGCTTTTTAAGATAAAATCCTGCTCATATTTATTATTAAGGAAATTTTTTTAATTTATCCCATGACCAAGTTGCGCTATTAAAAGCTAATACCAGAACAGATTAAAATTGCGTTAATTTGCTGTAAATTTAGTATTAAGTCATAAATAAGACAAGGATTTTTTGTTCTAACCGTCGAAGAAACGAGTATAATGTCAAGATACTATAAATTGTGACATAATAGGGGGTTCTATATGGGCAGACATGCACCTGACAGGTTTGCCGCCATTCATGTCGGCTCAGAACAAATAGGTGTACAGATAGTTGAGTATACCAACCTGGATGACGTCAAAATTATAGAACAGAGCTATCGCCAAGTAATGTTGGGTGAAGAGACGTTTAAAACCGGGCGTATTAGTTTTGGTGCTGTAAGTGAGATTTGCGAACTTTTGAAAGGGTACCGCCGTCTGCTTAGCGAATACGGCGTGCGTGATTACCGCCTTGTAGCGACTACGGCTATTCGGGAAGCGCAAAATCAGCCATATATTATTGACCAGATTAAGGTGAAAACTGGTTTCAATGTAGAGGTTGTTGATATGCCTCAGGAGATATTCTACAAGTATGTTTCTTTGGTTAAAACCGTGAATGATCGCGGCCTGCTTAACTCCCAGGATGGCATGCTGTTCGTCGATATTTCATCAGGTGGTCTTGGGTTTACATTATACAAAGATGGCAATCTCAGATACCAGCAAAATATGCATATTGGAGCGCTCCGCATCAAAGAAAGTTTTGATAAAAACCAACGTGACTCTGCCCATTTCCAGCAAGCGTTATCGGAATATATCGGCAGTACGATCGAACCGGTAGAAACCGAAATGCGCCAGCATGATGTCAGGCGTCTGGTATTATCAGGTCCGGAAACCAAGCTGCTGCTAAAAATGTTGGGCAAAGAGCAAGGGCGGGTTACCTTTGTCAGTTTGTCAGAGTTTAACAACCTGTACAAGCGCGTAAGCTCGCTCAATCTGCCACAGCTGATAACAACCTTTCAGTTGACAGAAAATAAGGCAGAGATCGTATTGCCGACCATCGTATTGTATAAGCAGATATTGTCGCTGACAAACCCTGAAGAAATTGTTGTCTTAAGTGATCAATTTGCTGACGGTGTTATCATTAAACATATTTCCGAAAAAACCTCGCATAGACATAAGGAACTTATCGAGAGTCAGATCATCAGTCTGTGCTGGGAGATTAGCAAAAAATATTACTATGATCCAGCTCATGCGGCTGCTGTGGAACGGTGGTCGATGCTGCTATTTGATAAATTGGGACGGATTCATGGTTTGAGTGAGCGCCACCGGCGATTGTTGAAAGTAGCTGCTATTCTCCATGACATTGGCAAACACGTGAATTTACGCCGACATTATTTTTATTCTTACCGCTTAATCATATCTTCAGACATTTTGGGCTTTTCTAAAGCGGAAAGGCATGTGATAGCCAATATCGCCTTTTATCATTCTAAAGGTGTACCTTCTGATGCAGATACTAACTTCGCCTATTTGACACCCAATCAAAAGGTTAGCGTTTCAAAGCTTTCGGCTATTATCCGGCTGGCTGATGCGATTGACCGCAGTCATCGTCAAAAAGTCAGTCAGGCAGAAGTTACCCTGCATGGGGATGAGTTAACCATTACGGTAACCAGCCGGGAAGATATGTCCTTAGAGGGGTGGACTTTTGCGGATAAGGCCGGTTTTTTTGAAGATGTTTTTGGGATAAAGGCTATATTAATCAGACGGGCGGGGTGATGACAATGACAAACGCCAAAAGCTGTGAGATACATGATGATGCTGACTATTTTTTTAATAGGGAATTGAGCTGGCTGAAGTTTAACCGGCGTGTACTGGGAGAGGCTGATGTTAAGACGAAACCTCTACTAGAGCGACTTACATTCCTTGCCATTACCAGTTCTAACCTGGATGAATTTTTTATGATTCGGGTAGCAGGCCTCAAGCACCAGTTGGAAAGCGGGGTTAATAAAGTAGATGCTGCCGGTTTGTCAGTGCGCCAGCAACTAGTTTGTATTACCGAAGATGCTCATGAACTAGTTAAATTGGAATATCGGTATTTAAAAAGTATCAAGACTGAACTGGAAAAAGCCGATATCTGTTTTTGCGAGATTACCAGCCTGGATGAGTGGGCGCAAGAGTGGGTTGAGAATTTCTTTAAAGATACTATCTTTCCGGTTATAACACCCATGGCGGTTGATGCCGGGCATCCGTTCCCTTTCTTGGCTAATCGCAGTCTAAATCTGGCGGTGCTTTTATGCCAGAACCAGGGCGATGATTGTGCTGCTGTTATTCAGGTACCAACAGTATTGCCGCGGATTGTAGAGGCACCTTCCAATGGTACTAAACGGCAGTTCATTTTTCTTGAGGATATTATCAAACACTACTGTGGTCATTTGTTCCACGGTTACACGATAAAAGATGTTGTGCCCTTTCGTATAACTAGAAATTCCGATCTTTCCATCGACGAAGAAGATGCGGAGGATCTTTTAGCCGAGATTGAAAAATCCCTGCGTCAGCGGAAACATGGTCAGGCTGTGCGCCTGGAGATCGGCAAAACCAGTAACAGGCCGCTGCGCGAACTGCTAGTGTGTAACTTAAGTATTGCTGAACAGGAGGTCTACGAAATATCTGGACCGCTGGATACGACCTGCTTTTTTAAGTTTAGCGATTTTCCCGGTCTTGAGCACCTAAAACATACACCAGTGTCGCCCCAAACGCCACGGGAACTTAATGGTGTAACCGATCTATTTGATGCGATCAGGGAACGAGATATTTTGCTGCATCATCCCTATGAATCCTTTCAGCCGGTGACAGATTTTGTGCTTCAGGCTGCGGAGGATCCCCAGGTACTGGCCATCAAGCAGACACTGTATCGGGTCAGCGGTAACTCACCAATTGTAAGAGCCTTGGCGCAAGCTGCTGAAAATGGCAAACAGGTTACGGTGCTTGTAGAATTAAAAGCTCGTTTTGATGAGGAAAATAATATTCTCTGGGCCAAACGTCTGGAGGAAGCAGGGTGCCACGTTATTTATGGCTTAGTTGGTTTAAAAACGCATGCTAAAATGATCTTAGTGGTACGGCAGGAGCAAGATGGCATTAAACGCTATGTCCATATGGGAACAGGTAACTATAATGACACTACCGCCAAAATATACACAGATATGGGGTTGTTTACGGCCAATGATCAGTTTGGCGCTGATGCCTCTGCCTTCTTTAATGTGCTGTCAGGCTACTCGGACCCACCGGTATGGAATAAAATTGTGGTGGCACCGCTTGGGCTTCGGGAAAAAATTAAAGAACTAATTGATCGTGAGATTGAGTTTGTCAAAGCCGGTAAAAGCGGACGTATCATCGCCAAGATGAACTCACTTGTGGATAAAGACATTGTTCTCAAACTGTATGAGGCTTCTTGCCACGGTGTCAAGATTGATCTGATTGTTCGCGGTATCTGTGTGCTCAGGCCAGGGGTGGCGCACGTAAGTGAAAATATATCTGTTCGCAGCATTGTCGGGCGGTTTCTTGAACATCATCGTATCTTTTATTTCAGTAATGGCGGCGATGAGCGGATTTTCTTATCAAGTGCCGACTGGATGCCGCGTAACCTCAATGAACGTGTCGAACTCTTTTTCCCGATTGAAGCCCCCGGCCATATTGCAAGGATTAAGAGGGTACTAGATATTACCCTGAGCGACAATCAGAAGGCGTATAGTATGAAAAAAGATGGCACCTACCGCCGGGTTGACAAGCGAGGCAAAGCGGTCACCTCTCAGATGGAATTCTTTGCTCAGGCTCAGATGAACGGGCGGGAGCCTGATATCACTATCGAGCAGCGTCTTAAGCCTCTCTATCGGCGAGTAGAGTAAAACGGGTATAGCAGGATTTTAGTAATCGTCGTATAATATTCACGGTATCGGAAATAATTTATTCACGTCGAGAAAAGGGGCGATATTTATGCAGGAAAACTTCAAAGTAGCAGTCCAGTATAACGATGAGTGTGGTTATGTAGAATACGAGCAGGCAAGCAAAACAATTAAGGTTGTTTTTGATAATGAGGCTACTCGCCAAATCATTGAAACCTATCTGTCAGCCGAACATGTTATCAGGGTACCTGGCGAAGGATTGCTCGATTTCAAGGAGGTAATCATCAAGCCGGTCGAAAGTGTGGATAATATGAAAACAGCACTTACCCGGATTTGGGAGAAAACAGGCGTGCATGTCGATTGGAGCCGCCCGGTAGCGTGACATAATGTCACGCTTTTTTTATTTTGTCCACAATGCCAAAGTTATCCACAGAGTTATCCCCAAAACACCTTAAAATGTGGATAACTAAGAGAATTATTGTGGAAAAAAGGTTTGATAAGGTGAGGAATAGTTCAAATATAAGCTTTTGAGGTGTGGATAACTCTTGCCTGTAGGTATGTGGATAAAATAGATTATCGCCTTCAGCATGTTTGGCCAGAACAAAAAATTTACGAGAACTCGGAGTTATAAAACAATTCACAACCGTTGTCGAGAAAAAAACTGGGAATGGAAACGTTGGCGTTTATTCTAGTGAATTTATCACCGCTTAACCG
>JAGGAA010000338.1 GCA_017889675.1 Bacillota bacterium
TTCCGCACCGGTGAAAGCACCTTTGACATAACCAAACAGCTGAGCCAGTAATAACTGCGGCGTCTCTGCATAATCAGCGCAGTTAAAAACCACAAAAGGAGTATCATTTGGTTTCGTACCGGACTCCAAAGCAAAGCGGTGCATACAATAGGCCAATTCACTTTTCCCAACACCAGTTGCACCAGCAATCAAGGTATGTAAACCCTTATGTGGATAAAAAACAGCCGCTTTTGCCAGCTCTACTTGCGTCCGCAAACTGCCTTGCGCTCCAATTAAGGCATCAAAAGCGGTTTGCGTTTGTTTCACCAACGGATCATAAACCTCGCTACTATTAGCCGATTCTTGTTTTATCGTGGAAAAGGCACCTTGTATTTTCATTTGCTGATACAAATCACTAACCATATGCCTGGAGACACAAAAACCGTTTTCATTTAACTTTTGGGTCAATGCCCTTTCCGATAAATTAGGATAATTGTTTAATAAAACATGAATCTCTTTTTCCAGTAGTTCTCTCATTCTCTGCCTTGAGTTTCCAATGCCCAGCGATCGCCTGAGCTTGACTACATCACTCCTTCCCATCCCTAATCGTGCAGCAATTTCTTCATCTGTCAGAGGATTTTTCTTGTTTTCCTGATTGATAATATTTAATAACTGTCGCATTATTTACCCCACCTTCGTCTATAAAATGCAAGTTATGTACCAAATGTTGCCACGTTTTGTGCTCTGATCCCCAGAAGACTTGATTTTACTCCATTTCTATATGTAAAAAATAATTTTGTCTGAACAAATCATGCCACCAGCAATATAGTGGTCGGAAAATCCTTGTGAATCTGAATATTAGAAATATCAGAAAAGTACAGGAATAGTTGATGTTTTATCTGTTATTCCTGTACAAATCCAACCACGGGTTCTAAACGGCAAGTTAAATCATGCCACGTTGTACCAAACTCTGTTGTCAACGTCAGATTTCAAACAATTGATTTTTTTATAAGATCTGCTATAATGAACTCGATGGACAGCATCTGTCAAGCTGTCGCTTTTTACTCCACCTAGTAAAAAGTTAAGGAGCGTGACAGCTATGTCGAAAATAACAATTATAGGTGCAGGTGCCATGGGCAGCGCCCTTACTGTACCACTTATTAAAAATAAACATGAAGTACGTCTATGGGGAACCGAACTGGATCAAGAGATCATCAATGCCTTGTTGGCCGGAGAACCTCATCCCAAGCATAAATGTTCGTTACCGTCATCAATTAGACCTTTCAAAGAAGAATCTCTAGCTGCGGCTATGCAGGATACTGACATTGTCATTATGGCAATTACTTCTGATGCTTTGGGGATGATATTTGAACGAGTTGTGCCTTATTTGCATCCCGGCATGATTATCGGCAGTGTATCTAAGGGCTTTGAATATGATGAAGACGGCAAAGTTGTCCTGCTGCCGGAGATTCTAAAAGAACGATTGCCAAAACACCTTACAGATTCTCTTTCTTTTGTCTTTATCGGCGGTCCTTGCAAAGCTATCGAAGTTGTCTGGGAATCACCTACTTCGGTTACGTATTCGAGTACAAACTTAGCCTCCGCCAAACAGCTTCAAAAAAACCTAATGACTGATGTCTATCGCGTTGAAGTCAATACCGATGTAACTGGCACCGAAATTTGTGCTGCTATGAAAAACGCCTATGCCGTTGGATTAGGCATGGCGGAAGGCTTTAAAAAACGCAAAGGCTTTTTGCATAACAACACGAAATCTGCCTTGTTCACTTTTGCTGTAGCAGAGATGGGCATTCTGTCTCAAGCCTTAGGGGGCACTCTGGGCTCAGTATATGGACTGCCCGGCGTAGGTGACCTGGAAGTAACCGGGGAAGCCGGACGTAATCGGACACTGGGTGAAGTTATTGGTGAGGGACTTACCGCCAGTCAAGCTATCATCAAAATGAAAGAGGAAGGAATCACTGTCGAAGGCTATCCGGCCATTCGTTTTGGCTATTTGCTGGCAAAACAATTGGAAAGTGAAGCCAAGCTGGCGATCAGCGATCTACCATTACTGACCGGCTTGTATAAGATTCTATATGAAGATGCACCGGGCTATGAAACAATCACAACGCTCCTGCAGCAATGCACCGGCGCTTATAAATAAGAGCTCAAAAGCCTTGATTTTGAACTGAATCCGCATTTCAGGCATTGAAAGAACAGACCTCCTGTCTTAGAAGACAGCTTATCAGCATTTGTGGCTTCAATTTATAACATCCTCCTACTTTTTGTAGGAGGATGTTTATTTTTCATAAAGCACATTGGATATTTACGAGTATTTTTTACACTATGTATGTTGATAGTGTATACCAGGTAAACAACCTGTGTCAAGGACTTAATTTTTGACGGTCTTCTTACCATGTGGTAAAATTCAGTTATGAAAAAGTGAGTACTAGACCACAAAAAATTTATAATATATATCGTTAAAAAGAGGGATTACAATGAACAGCCAAAGCAAAAGCGTACACGAAATCATGATACGCATTATCAATAAAGCATCTTCACTTATGGCAGAGCCGCGGAATTTTGGAATTG
>JAGGAA010000068.1 GCA_017889675.1 Bacillota bacterium
AACAATGAATTTCTGATTTCAGTTGCGGGTGCGGCAGGACCTGCCTTGGAAGGCGGTATCAGCAAGCAGGGAATGCGGGCGAAAGCGGGGGCGGTAGATTCGGTCCAGATTGTTCAAAATCAGTTGAAGATTACTACAATAGAGAATGCAAAACCAGTGGGTATATGCGGTTCAGGGATTGTTGACCTTCTTGCTGAAATGTTGCTGGAAGGCTGGATTGATTACTCGGGCCGGTTTATTCCCAGCAGCTCAGAGAGAATCGTTATGCGGGACGGAGAATATGTCATTGTTTACGCATGGGAGTACGAATCAGCCTTAAATGAAGACTTAATATTCAGTCAGACTGATATTTTAAGATTTATGGATACAAAAGCGGCAGCGAACACCATGGTAGTGTTTTTGGTGGATGCAGTGGGTATTACACCGGATAAGATTCAACGGGTATATATGGCCGGAGCCTTTGGAACCTACATCAATATTGAGTCAGGGATTACCATTGGGTTATATCCTGACCTTCCCAGAGATAGGTTTGTTCAGCTGGGAAACGGCTCTATAAAAGGAGCCTGCAAGTTGTTAAAAGATGCAGATCAATTATTGGTTGTAGAAGAGCTAATTAACAGTATAGTCTATCTTTCCTTAGCTGAGGCACCGGATTTTCTGAGTAAAATGTCAGCGGCCAAATTTTTGCCCCACACGGATTTTTCATTATATCCCACGGTTATTGAAAAGATCAAGAGCCGTAAACATTTGGAAAGTAGTTCCCGTTAATCGTCTTTCCATCGATTGCGACAATCCCTAACTGGCAACCTATCTTGGAGGTCAGTATGTTGCATTAAAAATCTACCCCATTTCTGGATACCAATGGGGACGTGCCAAGCGGGAAGGTTCCACCTGACAACGAAATTTTACTCAGCAATAATACTGCAAATAAAAACACCGCAAGGTAATAGCCAGTTAATATGGCTACTATTTTGCGGGGTTTACATTTTAAAAGTAGATATCACGACCTAACCGGCACCTTCATAGCCTGCCCAGGACAAACACTTGCATTATTATCTAATTTATTTATCTTCCTAATCTCATAAACAACTTCCCGGACATCATCTTTATCTGTAGTATATTTAGCAGCAATTTGCCAACCGTATCTCCGGGTTTAACGTAGAAAGGATGGAATTGACAAGAAGTATAATTTTGGATATTGTAAATCTGGAGGAAGTATCTCAATTTATATCAAATATGAATATATAGAAACAAACTTGGAAGAGAAGTGAAGGTTTTTGTTTAGTATAATTTGCAAAATTTCTATTCTTGGAGCTTCGGGATTGATATTATTATCACCGCTTTCGCCGACGCTGTTTACCAAGTTAACATTTGTTGCGGGGCTGGTTGCACTTGTCAGCGTTTTACCTAACTTAGGCGGTTACTATAAAAAGCCGGTGTACATATTTTTGGTTTTGGCGGTAGTTATTGCTTATCTGTATAAATTGCCGTTCGATGCCTTGGTTGTCGGCGTAAACTCGATGCTACCGATTGTAGCCATCATGACTGTTCTGCAAATATTCACTATTCCAGTTAAAATCGGCCAGTACGACCAAGCGCTGAAATACTACCTGCAAGTAAAATTCAAACAACAAAGTTCGCTGCATTTATTTTTGCTATTAGCAACTTATCTTTTTAGCATAATATTGGGGTTTGGCTCTGTTCCGACGATTTATGCTATTTTTCACGAAAGTTTGATAAGTATAGTCTCTGATTATAAACGGTTTATTTTTACGGCGGTTTCACGAGGATTTGCTCTTTCAACCTTCTGGGCACCGGCGGCGATGAGCGCCATGCTGGCGTTACAAGTGACGGGAGCTCCCTGGTTTTACGTCTTTTTGCCTGCAATGGGTTTGACAGTGTTAGGTGTGCTGACTACGATTGCGTTGGAACGTAAAGAGAGTTTAGCTGGCAACCTGCAGAAAATTGATACGCCTTCGGATGCCAGCGGCAATTTTGCTGCATCCCGCAAGAAAGTTATCACATTGGTGGTTGTTGCCGTTGCCTTGGTTGTTATCATCGCTGTAATGGAACAATGCCATATACTGACAAATACAACGCGGATACTCGTGGCTGGACTGATCGTAGCCTGTATATGGGGAGTCTGCTTTATCAATCAGACGGGAATTTCCGACGCTTGGTGGGAGTATTGGCGCAAAAACCTTACATCGATATCGGACATGTCCGCACTATTCATGGCTATGGGGATATTTTCTCAAATGGTAGACCAAGCAGGAGTGTTGAATTTTTTACAAGCTGAACTGGCAAGCAATGCCGGATTGGTAGGACAGTATAGTTTGCTGCTGGTGCCTCCACTCCTGGTTATACTGTCTTATACCGGAATTCATCCGTTTATTTCCTTGCTGCTTATTGGCAAGCTGCTCTGTGCCACAGTATTTATTCCTCACAGAGAAGTGTTAATAGCTCTCTCTATGCTGTTGGGAGGGGTAATTTCCTATTCGATTTCTCCTTTTGCCGGCACGGTGCTGTTTTTGTCACGGCTTTTGGATTGCCAACCAGGAGAAGTAGCGCTGAAATGGAATGGCTCGTTTGCGGCTGTTTTTCTGCTGGAAGGATTGATTGTTATTTTCCTAATGCAAATGTTTTGGCGGTAAAAGTGCAAAGATGAAGCGTAGAATGGCCATTTTGCTACGTTGAAAGGATACAAGGTGACGGTTCGTTAAGGGTTCAATCGGAAGTTTTGCGCGCAAAAAGGCTAACCTCACAGCAGAATCTGCAAGGTTAGCCTCTAAGTTACCTACGCGCAAAATTTTTGATTGCCCCAGGTCGCGGATCGCCTCCACCAATTAAATCCGGAATTTTGCACAAAAATTCCTAGGTGAAAAAGCCGATAATTATCTGCCTTAGAAGGTTTGTAGAAGGTTTGGAGTCAGGCTTGCGTTGTTCGACAAAATTGCGTTATTGTGCAATTTACGAAAAATAATTTCGATCCACAGCTTCAATTTAATTTGTGCTATTTATATTCTAGAACAATGTTTCTTCCTGTTCCGTCCCTAACGAAGAAAAAATAGATGAGGAGAAAATGTACGTTGAAGCAGCTTAATATTGAGTATATGATGAATATGACTAAGGAATATCTTGAAGGGAAAATAGAGAGCTTTGCATATAATTTGGATTTTTCGTATGAGTTAGAAAAACGTTTTAAGAAGATGCGACGGGAAGATGAGGATTACTGTGATCTGATCTATGGATTCCTTTATGAAGAGGGTGTTGCAAGGTATAACGAACTATCA
The DNA here is from genome assembly GCA_017889675.1 of Bacillota bacterium. Classification (GTDB taxonomy): domain Bacteria; phylum Bacillota; class Negativicutes; order Sporomusales; family Sporomusaceae; genus Sporomusa. The sequence continues at coordinate 3,294 of JAGGAA010000068.1, forward strand.
GAGATAGCATTCAAAAAATTGGTTCATAAGCAATACAATTACATAAAAAAAATTGCCCGAGAGGGTTTCTGTTAACTATATTTTATGCAGAGAAGTATTGGTGATCCAACAACTAGAAAGGGGGTTGCCATGACAGACAATCGACAGCTATCTGAAATAAAAGAACAGATAGCTGTCGATACTTGGAACTCTTAATGATGGCAAGTCGTACCCCGACGAACTCTTGATTACCTATTCGATTATTCAGCCCTTGGACGGAGAAGACGCGGCGGAAAAATACCTAATGGAGCATATTGATGTGCCGGACATCAGATGATTGTCGTGGACAAGGCGATTGATGCAAAAGACTATCAGCGAGTAGAAAAACTATGCCGGGAAGCAATTGAGAAAAAAATGCGCGGTTATTTCAATCGGTCTGCGCCGTGGGCGTATTATCTGGAAAAAATCTATACTGAAACGGGGAAGAAGGATGAACTTACGGACATTGTCCTGTACATCTTATTTCAAAGTGATACAGCGTATTTTAAAAAGCTAAAAAAAGCTGTATGAGCAACAAGAAGTTTGGCAGGAAAAAGAGGAACCACTCTGGCAAGAACTTTCCAAAGCTTTGTCGATGTATGAATATGCGGCACTTTTAGCGCAAGAAGGCGAAGCGGTAAAACTCTTGGAAATAGTCAACAGTGCCCTACGTATGTATTGTATTTCGGCAAGCAACTGGCCATTAGTTTCCCGGAAGAAACACATAAAATTTTTACCGAATACATACTGGAGGAAGCTCATGCGGCCACTGACCGAAGAAAATATAAGTAGGTTTGCCGGATGACTAAAGATTTTGCTGCGACGGGGGCAAAAGAAAAAGCAATCAATTTAATCCATTTAATTGACCGTTTAAGCGAAATGTATGTAAGGCGTCTGGCCATGGTAGAGGAATTGGGTGGGCAGAGAAAGAAGCTAGAGAAATGGTAAAAATAGGGACTTGCAACGGCTGAGTTTGCTTTATAGTAGGTTTTGGACTATATAGACATACTAAAAAGGGAACTTATCACATTTTGAAAAGTAACCTAAATTATCTAAATATCTTTTATTTTACTGCTGGCACGGTGAACTGGTATTCCTAGTTATTCAGGTACGGAGGGTAAGTGTGGAAGTTATACCATCAGACGAACAAATTGCCCAAATGACAAAAGATTTGACGGAGGCACGCATTGCTAACTGGTTATCGAATGATCTTCTTACTAGGCAGTGGTGGTTTATCCTGGCACTATTGATAGTGCCATGGATAATTTTCTACTATATGGCGGACAGAAAAAAACTGCCATCCTTATGGCTATACGGCACGTTTCTATTTATAGTAGTTTTCTCACTTGATCTGATTGGCTATGAAATTGGACTTTGGGCTTATCCGTATAAGTTGGCACCGTTCGGTCCTCTTATCGCCTATGTGGATGCCAGTCCTCTTCCGGTTGTCTATATGCTGGAGTATCAGTATTATCCGAAGTGGCGGGATTTTATCTTTGTGTCGATTGTAACAGCGCTGATGTTTTCTTTCGTCTTTGAGCCTATCCTTGAAGCGATTGGGCTATATGTACTTATTTCCTGGAAGTTCTATTACGGCCTGCCAGTTTATATTGTATTGCCGATACTAATGAGGCTGGCTGTGGAGAAAGTATTTTCCACAGCAAAGGAACCTGTATAATAAGACCAACACGAGGGGGGCCACATGAACCGAGTTCCATCTTACGAAGAAGTACAGCAAATACAATCGGCAGCGGACGTCGCGGGGCGTCAGAACTGGTTCGGAGCAATCGTATTCACCTATCAGTGGTGGATACTGGTCGGGCTAACGATTATCCCTTATATCATTTGGTGGAAGTTTGTTGACAGGAAGAGGTTCTTTGAAATATTGACGTATGGCTTATTGGTATGTTTAGTAGCTGGATTATTTGATGCAATCGGTGTTGAAACTGACGCATGGGACTATAAATATGACCTTGTTCCTTTACTGGATGTATTTATCGTCTATGACGTGTCAGTGTTACCGGTCACCTATATGGCGGTATATCAGTACTGCCAGACATGGCGATCCTTTGCTATTGCAAGTATGATTGTAGCGTTCGTGTTTTCGTTCATTTTCGAGCCGCTGCTTATTTGGCTGGATATTTACCACCCTGCCTCATGGAAGCACATTTATTCGTTTCCCGGATATTTTATGCTGACTGTATTGCTACGATGGGTGATGGATTTGCTGAAACGAAAGAGCCTAGCGTAAGCCGTTACGTATGTCCATCTGTATATCTGAAATAACAAAGGGACAGAGTGCAATTTTTGAAACAACACTCTGTCCCTTTGTTATTTCAGGTGGATGAATTGGTAAATGCAAATCTAATAATAATAATATGGAAGTCCTTTTTTAGTGCAGAGATTGTAATTCCCGGTGACCAACTACCTTGGGCGCTTCCTCCATCCATTTGTTATCGATCAAAAGCTTCGCTCCGTCTGCCGCATACTGCCCAGTTTCTGCAGCAAGCCGTAAATAAGTTGCCTGGAGGTCTTTCCGGCTTGCTGCAGCCGTGTTTATCCCACAAGCCGCAATTCCTCCTTGGTTCAAGAAGGCTACATGACTCAGCATAAGTTTATCGGAATACGGGGCAGTAGTTGAGCTTGTTACACCCGAATCCCAAGGTGTCGGAACGGGAATATCTTCCTTGCGCAAGATAGCACTTAATATGTCGATATGCTTGTTGGCAATCTCTACACCCCGCCACATGTATTGCCGGACCACAGCTGACTCTGCCGTTTGGGCAAAACCTGTTAACAGAAATTTACCGATAATATTATTCTGTATGTTCGTATTTAGCACACCGATTTCAAGTGCCAACAGGTTGCGCTTTCCAGCACTGAAAAATGACCCCATAAAGTCTTGCCCCTGAACAAACTCACGCCTCTTGTCCACAGCAATATATGGCGCGCGGATGTAAAGACCCCTTTCTAATAAAAGTTTAGTCACCTTGTCATCCAAATCCAAAACGGCAATGGAAACATCTCGGTAAAAGTTGCGGACATCAGCGCGGGTCACGCCTGCTAGCGCAAGGCCGTTAGCCATCATTCTGATATTGACTTTGGATTTAATATATTGTAAACGGAATATACTTGAGTATAAGGCTGGAGCAGCGAAATTGACATCAGAATCGGTGAAGCCAACCGGTATAGGCAACTCTTCCTTCTCAAATATTCGGCGCATTTCGGCAATGCTTTTTTCTAGAAAAGCTATGGTTACTACTATTAATGCATGTACTTGTGCATCTTGCTCATGCGCGGCGTGCACATTCTCCACGCAGAGCGACATGGAGTCAACCTGATAATTATTCCATAGTATACCAATTTCCCCGGAAGTTAACGGGGTATTATGTTCCTTCGCCATCTGTAACACTCCCTAAGCTTGAGTTAGAAACGGTCAGCTATCTTTATTTGTAGGATAGCCTTTAACTGGCGATCATATTCTGTCCGATGGTGTGCTATAGGGATCTTTTTCTGCTTCAAGATGAAAAGAGTTTTTAACATATCTATACCCCCTCAGGCTGCGGCATAGACGCTACCCGTGCTGCCGTCAGCTTTTTACAGGGGGAAATTAAAAAGCGCATGCGAGGTTTTTATCCTACACATGCGCTTTGCTTCATCGTTTG
>JAGGAA010000069.1 GCA_017889675.1 Bacillota bacterium
AACCTTGGCTGACATGATGAAGCCAGGACTACAGAAACCACACTGCGCACAACCGTAAGCCATCCAGGCAACTTGCAGCGGATGAAGATTATTAGCGGTAGCAATACCTTCAATAGTGGTGATTTTGGCATGATCGTCCACTTTCTTCATCTTAACAATACAGGAACGCACAACTTTATCATCTAGGATGATGGAGCAAGTGCCGCATTGTCCTTGGTTGCAACCAACCTTACACCCAGTTAAAAGCAGTTGTTCCCGGAGCACATCTGCTAATGTCGCTTCTGGATCAACAATCATTGTTCTTGCCAAACCATTAATGTTTAGAACTTTTTTTTGCATATTTATTCCCCTTTGTTAGTTTTATCTACTTTGATTTTAGAATCTCCTTACTACCTTTGTAATATTCCCAAAAAACAAAAAAGACAACCGCTTGTTAAGCAGCTGTCTCAAAATTTTTACATATGTAAAAGTGTCCACACATAAATAGCACAGAATGTACTGTCTATCTGACTAAATCCGTACATTGCTTATTGTACCATAAGCAATGTACTAGGATATCCAACCATGTAGTCATTGGAAATAATTACAAATTTCTTCGCTTCATGGAGCCAAATAAAAGCAGCCTCTTTAGCCTCCTGATAGCTATTATGCCATTGGCTAATCTTGATTTCGTGCCGATCAGCGTCTGGACGTTACGAGTCGGATATTCGCTAGTCTGTTTTTCTTTAATAATCATGTTTCACCCTGCTTGTGAATTATTTCGCTTAGTTCATCATAATCATTATAGCAGACTTTCTCTATAAATGTAATACGTGAATTTAAAATTAGAAAAAGAACTGGAATTACAAAAATAAGTAATTTCAGCTCTTTTTAAATTTTAATTCTCAGAGTGCCACCATTTCAAGTGCCTCCCAAATGACCACTTTTCTTTTTAACACCGCTCTTGTTTATGATAATGGGTATGCAAGAGATGATGTGATTTTTCACCTAGTGGTTTAACCAACCATGTGTTATATAATTCTTTAACTGCCGGATTATGATGCGATTTACGTAATTTAGAACATGTATCACATTCATAAATAGAGTCCGCACGTGTTTGTCGGAAACCTTCAACAGCCGAAATAGGCTGTCCACCGCCACCGATACAACCACCAGCCTCGCCTTTTTTGACTTTATCCATTAATATACGGACATTAGACAACGTATGTGCAATTGCGACTTTAACTTTCAAATCACCAATTTGTACTTCAGCTTCCTTAACGCCTTGAAGACCACGTACATTTTTAAATTCAATATCTTCAAGTTCTTTACCTGTCACTATTTCATACACAGTGCGTAAGGCAGCTTCAGTTACACCGCCAGTAGCTGCAAAAATAACTCCTGCGCCACTACCAATTCCCAGTGGTGCATCATATTCTTCTTCAGCTAATCCCTTAAAATCAATACCAGCTTCACGAATCATCGCTGCAAGTTCGCCAGTAGTAAGTACATAGTCAACATCCTGGTAACCACTAGATTTCATTTCTTCACGTACAGCTTCAGATTTTTTAGCAGTACAAGGCATAATTGATACTGAAACTATATCCTTAGCATCAATACCTACTTTTTCTGCATAATAAGTTTTAACTAATGCGCCAAACATTTGTTGTGGCGATTTTGCAGTAGAAAGATGATCTAACAACTCTGGATACATCAATTCCGCAAAGTTAACCCACCCAGGACTGCAGGAAGTAATCATCGGCAGTTTGCCGCCATTTTGCAAGCGGTCAAGTAGCTCAGAGCCTTCTTCCATGATAGTAACGTCAGCAGAAAAGTTTGTATCAAATACACGATCAAAACCTAAACGGCGTAATGCAGCCACCATTTTACCAGTAACAATAGTACCAGTAGGAAGACCTAATGCTTCGCCTAATGCTACCCGGACAGCTGGAGCAGTCTGCACAACTACATGCTTTCCGGAATTTAATGCCTGCCATACACGGGCCGTATCATCTTTAACGACAATAGCAGCTGTCGGACATACAGCGGCACACTGTCCACAAAAAGTACAAGCGACTTCATGCAAACCTTGATTAAAGGCCGGTACTACTTTGGTGTTAAAACCACGATTAGCAAAACTGTATACATGTACACCTTGGCGTTCACTGCAAGCTCTTATACAACGGCCACATAGAATACATTTATTTTGATCACGCACCAACGATGAATTTCCAGTATCCATCAGATAATTTTTCCGTTCGCCTTCAAAACGAATATCACGAATACCAAGGTCGCTAGCCATAGTCTGTAATTCACAATTTAAATTGCGTTGGCATGATAAGCAATCTTGCGGATGATTGGCTAACAATAATTCTACAACTGTCTTACGCGCTTCGCGAATAGCAGCAGTAGTAGTATGAACAACCATTCCCTCATTTACTGGATAAACGCAAGATGCAACTAAGCTACGAGCGCCCTCAACTTCTACCATACACACCCTGCAGGCCCCTTCTGGACGCAGTTCAGGATGATAGCATAGCGTTGGTATCTTGATTCCTACAGATTTCGCTGCTTCTAGTACAGTCGAAGTTTTATCCACTTGCATTTTTTGACCATCAATTGTTATACTAACCATTTCCATAGGTATTTCCCTCCATCTTGTCGAAAGCTATTGCTTTTTAATAGCTTTAAACGGACATTTAGCGAAGCAAGCTGCACACTTAACACATTTATCTTGATCAATTTCGTGTAATCCTTTCTTTTCACCACTAATGGCTTCCACTGGACATGCTTTCTTACACAGACCGCATCCTTTACATTCTTCCGTAATGGTATATTCAAGCAACCCTGCGCAGGACCCAGCCGGACAGCGTTTTTCTTTGATATGGGCTTCATACTCATCACGGAAATATTGCAGCGTACTTAGTACTGGATTAGGCGCTGTTTGTCCTAAACCGCAGAGTGCAGTAGTTTTAATATCTCTCGCCATAGTTTCTAATAACTCTATGTCGCCTTCTTTACCCTGACCCTCAGTGATGCGGGTAAGAATCTCTAACATACGCTTAGTACCTTCACGGCAAGGAGTACATTTACCACAAGACTCTTCTTGCGTAAAGCTCAGGAAGAATTTGGCCAGATCAACCATACAAGTAGTCTCATCCATTACCACCAAACCGCCTGAACCCATCATGGCACCGACCTTGATGAGAGAATCATAATCAACAGATAGGTCTAACAGCTGTTCCGGCAAACACCCACCAGATGGACCACCAATTTGTGCGGCTTTGAACTTCTTGCCGTCTGGGATACCGCCGCCGATATCATAAATAATCTCTCGCATCGTAATACCCATTGGTACTTCAGCCAAACCAGTATGGTTAATGCGACCAGTCAGTGCAAATACTTTGGTACCTTTGCTACGTTCGGTACCAATTGATGCAAACCAATCAGCGCCTTTAGTAATAATTTGCGGTATATTAGCAAAAGTTTCTACGTTATTAATATTAGTAGGTTTGCCCCACAAACCGGAAATCGCCGGAAATGGAGGACGAGGCCGTGGCATACCACGTTTACCTTCAATTGAAGCTAACAATGCGGTTTCTTCGCCACATACGAACGCTCCGGCGCCCTCTTTTATTTTCAAGCGGAAATTAAAACCTGATCCGAATATATTTTCACCAAGCAAGCCTATTGCTTCGGCCTGCTCTATAGCATTTTTCAAACGTTTAATAGCCAACGGATATTCAGCACGCACATATACATAACCTTCATCTGCGCCAATAGCATAACCACAAACTGCCATACCTTCAATGACGCGATGAGGATCACTTTCTAGCACGCTACGATCCATGAATGCTCCTGGATCTCCTTCATCGGCATTACATACTACATATTTTTTCTCACCTGGAGCGTTACGAGCAAAGCCCCATTTCATACCAGTAGGAAACCCGCCGCCGCCCCGTCCACGTAAACCAGATTTTTTAACTTCGTCGACTACCTCTTCCGGCTTCATTGTAGTCAATGCCTTGCCTAATGCTTCGTAACCACCTACGGAAATATATTCATCAATTTGTTCAGGATCGATCTGACCGCAGTTAGCTAAAACCATACGCATCTGTTTTTTGTAGAAAGCAATTTCCTTGTAGCTTGGAATACCTTCTAAAGTGTCATGTTCTGTATATAACAGACGTTCAACAACACGACCTTTGTAGAGATGTTGCTCCACAATATCAACAATATCGGACTCCTGTACACGAACATAAAATACACCTTCAGGATAAACAATTACCAACGGTCCCATTTCACATAAGCCATGGCAACCAGTTTCTACTATTTTGATTTCTTTATCAAGACCGTGTTTAGCTATTTGATCCCGCAGTGCAGCCTCAATTTTTTTAGAACCTGCAGACACACAACCGGTACCAGCGCAAACTAGCACATGCGCTCTGATATGTTCCATTTTTTTCCTCCAGCTACTGAATAATTATTCTACAAATTTACCGATAGCAAGTTCCTTGACAATACGTCCATTGACCACATGATCCGCGATAATCTTAGGAATGTCAGCAGTTGTAACATTACCATAAGTAATGCGCGGTTGACCAGCAAGCACAACATCAACCAGCACTTCTTTTTCGCACATGCCAATACAACCAGTTTGACGTACTAGCACATCATCTAATTTACGTTTAGCAATTTCGTCTAAAATTGTGGACATAACTTCCCTAGCACCTGCCGCAATGCCGCATGTTCCCATGCCAACAATAATTTGTCTGCTACTATCATGACGCATACGTGTCGTAGACTGTACCTGGTCACGCAAACGTTTTAAATCTTCAATTGTTTTCACGATATACACCTCCATTCAAATTCTTATACTTATACAAACTTGTTAAATTATTAGTTAGGTTTTCGTGTAACCAGACCAATACATCTGGATACGTTAATGGAAGCTCCGTAACAGAGATATTCATGTTACGCTTATTTAGCAAGAATTTTTGGTATAATTTCTGGAGTTAGGCGACCATGGGTATCATCATCAATCATCATGACTGGAGCCAAACCACATGCTCCAATACACGCGACCGTTTCTAGCGTAAACTTAAGGTCAGGCGTCGTAGCACCAGATTTAATATTTAATTGGTTTTCTATTTCATTTAATATAGTTTTTGCACCACGTACGTGGCAAGCTGTCCCCTGGCAAACACGAATGATACTTTTACCACGTGGAGTCAGATGAAATTGTGAGTAAAAAGTAACCACACCATAAATTTGACTTATTGGTATATCCATTTTTTTTGAGATATTTTGCAGAACTTCCTTTGACAAATAACCATAAGCATGTTGCGCTTCCTGTAACACCGGAATTAGTGCCCCTTTAACTCCCTGATACTTTTTTAAAACTTCGTCTAATTTATCAAATTGGTTGACACTGCCGTCACAGCAGCATTGGGATTGGTTACTGTTCATGTTATTCCTCCTTTTGAAAAGTTCGCAAGAATTACTGACAACCTGGCTCGTGGTTCAAGCCACCACCTTTCGCAAATTTTGCCCCCCTTCAAAAGCTTCTAAATTCCAGGTAACGTTACGATATAATAAACCTACTACTTCAAATACTGCCAAACTGCTTCAGCTTGTAAACCCCTACCATTCCTTTACAATCATGATACCCATCCTTATGTAAAAATATAATATAGCATTACTCCTCAGGCTCTTTGTCTAATGAAGGCGGCAATTTTTTCGCTAAAGCAATCATTTCCTGCGCCAAATCACCTACTCGTTCTCTGAGTTTAAACGTACAATCTGTTTCACTCGCCCTACCCTGGACAATATCTTCAGCCAACGCCTTACAGCTAGGTGAACCACATGAACCGCAATCCAAGCCCGGCAGATCTTTTAGCGTCTTTTCTATCAACTCAACTTTATCCATGGCTTTAAGTATATCTTCATCAAGTCGCATAATCGGTCTGGAATCAATCACCTGTCGTTCGGTCGATCCAATTGCAGATTGATGATAATCTGCAATTGGCTTTTTGCCTAATAATTTATATTCGTCTTTCAATTTTTGCATCCGCTGTTTCATGTGATGCTCGGACACATAACGATTTTCTACCGTTAACGGTCCACCAATACACCCACCAGTGCAAGCCAACGTTTCAATGTAATCAATGTTATTCAATTTTCCCATAGCTACCTGCTCTAAGACACTGCTAATATTACTAATCTCATGTACCACTAATTTGTTTGTCACTTCAACAGCAGAAGTTTCCCCTCCAGATATCGCCCAGCCAATACCAACCCAAGATGCAAAATCATGATCTTTTTCTTTATCAACCTGATGCAATATTTTCAATAAATCTTCATATATCTGCGATATAGCAATTGCGCCAGTAATATTAGTTTTTTTCGACCTCAGTGACTGCTTACACGCTGTCATTTTAGCAGGACAGGGTGTAATAAACCACACTCCTAATTCATCATCGCTTATTATGTTATATTTTTTTCTATATTCAGCCCGCGCCATCCGCGCCGCCACTTCAAACGGCGCATCAATTGGCACTAAATATTCAATAAGCTCGGGGAACTTAACCTGTATCAACCTTACTACTGCTGGACAAGCCGAAGAAATAGCGGGTCTTTTACTATCCTTACGTTTGAGATAATCTTTAATAGCTAGCGATACAATTTCTGCCCCTTGAGCAACATCATACACTTCATCGAACCCTAATTTTAAAAGTCCGGTTAATATAGTACTGATAGAAAAATCTAATGGAAATTGTGCATACAGTGCAGGCGCCGGCAATGCTATATTATATTTATATCTCTCAAGATCAGCCAATGAATCAGTAATGGCTGTTTTCGCATGACTCGAGCAATGGCGTATGCACTCGCCACAATCAATACAACGTGCTTCAATTATATGTGCCTTGCCGCCGCGAATGCGAATTGCTTCAGTTGGACAACGTCTGGTACAGTTAACACAACCCTTACAAAGAGGTCCAATCAACCGTACTGAATGAAAATACTCGTCCACCCCTAACACCACGCAATCTTTAACTTAGACTAGTCAAAAACGGGTGGCCTGCTCGCCCCTATAAGGGGCAGTTACTAGCCAGCGCCTACAGACGCTGGCTTTCACTTTGTTCATGCCTTAATGCCTTTGACTCGTTGCCCCCCTTAAAAGGGTATTTGTATTACCTGCTACCCCTTAAAGGGGTTCTCATACTCCTTGACACTCAATTTAGAAACAATACATACTGAAAAACCAAATTAAATAGCTGCTTGGTAAATAGCTTCAATTTCTTCCTGGGTAGCTTGTTTGGGATTGGTAAAACCACAAGCGTCTTTGAGTGCATTACCCGTAAGTGTTGGAATATCGCTTGCTTTGAAGCCTTTAAGGTCTTTCAGGCCGGCAGGGATATTAATATCGGCAGAAAGTTGACGAATGGCATCAATTGCAACTTTAGCAGCTTTCTCTGGGGAAAGCCCGGTAACATCTTTGCCCATTGCTTTAGCAATGTCAACAAATCTTTCTGGAACAACTTTTGCGTTATAGTCTGAAACGGCGGGCAGCAAGATGGCATTACAAACGCCATGCGGCAGGTCGTAAAATCCGCCAAGTTGATGGGCCATCGCATGCACGTAACCCAAACTGGCATTGTTAAAGGCAACACCGGCAAGATATTCAGCATAGGTCATCATTTCTCTGGCTTCAATGTCTTTGCCGTCCTTAACAGCTCTCCTTAGGAAATCAGCAATCAATTGAATCGCTTTGAGAGCAGCGCAGTCAGTAACAGGAGTAGCGATTGTAGAAACATACGCTTCTACAGCATGGGTCAAAGCATCCATACCGGTAGCAGCGGTCAAAGAAGGAGGCATAGCCACCATCAGTTCAGCATCATCAACAGCGATAATAGCGGTTGTATGCCAGTCAACAATTGCCATTTTAACATGTCTGCTTTCATCAGTAATGATACAAAAGCGGGTCATTTGGCTAGCTGTACCTGAAGTGGTATTAAT
>JAGGAA010000339.1 GCA_017889675.1 Bacillota bacterium
GGACTGGCCAACAACCAGGTTTTTAGCGTCTTCGAGGGTCTTACGAATCTTTTCACCACCAGGTACTTCGCCGACTCCAGTATGACCCGCATTATCTTTTAAAATAACGACATTGCGGGTAAATAACGGAGCATGCGCTCCGCTCAGATTAAGCAGCATACTATCATAACCTGCTACCGGAACAACCAGCATTTCTGTAACGATTGGTGTTGCACAAATACCTTGTATATTATTTTGATTCATAAATTTCACTCCTCAAAAAATAGTTTTCTATTTCAATAATCCCATGCCGTTTAGAATTTGACGGAGTTTTTCCCTCTCCTCCTGCGTCATCGGCCCGACTGGCTCCATACAGGAACCTGCTTCAATTCCAAGCATAATTAAAGATTCTTTAATTACTGAAGGGAAAGTTCCAATAGTAAAGGCAATGCGCAGCGGTGCAAGGGTAAACTGCGCTTCAAGTGCCCCTTTTAAATCGCCGGCCATATATTTCTCATAAATATCGACGCACAGGCGTGGTGCAACATTGGCACAAGAAGCAATAGATCCGACAGCACCATAACAAAGTGCGCCATAAATGAGAGTATCTCTGCCAACCATAACGGAAAAATCATCCCTGCCTTGTGTCAAACGGATATATTCTGCTGTCAACGTCAAATCACCGCTTGAATCTTTTATACTGACGATATTGGGAATTTCCGCTAATTTTACTACCGTTGCGGCTGCTAGATTAACACCCGTCTTGGGCGGATTGTTGTAAAGCACGACCGGCAATGATGTATTGTTGGCAATCGTTGTATAATGCTTAATTAATTGCTCCTGGTTAGGTGTAATAAACATCGGGGTCAGCACAGAGACAGCGTCGACTTTGCATTCTTCTGCCAACTGGGTCAATTCCACACTTTCACGCGTGGTAATGCCATTTGTACCTGCATAAATAGCCACTCTGCCTTTATTTTCATCCATAACAACCTGAAAAACTTCCTTCTTTTCTTCAGGAGTCATACCGTAAAATTCACCTGTAGTACCAACAATAAACAGACCGTGTACACCGCCGTCAATAAGATAATTTACCAGTTTGCGCGCAGCTATTTCATTAAATTTTCCCTCTGCAGTAAAGGGCGTTATCATGGCGGGGATAATTCCTTTGGGTCTAAAAGTAGTCCTCGTTGCTGCATTCATGAAAATCATTCTCCTCTTTGTTCATTACATTTCCATCTAATCAGATAAATTGATGCAAAATGAGTACTCCTATCAAACCAAGTACTGATAGTATACAAGTATATGTCGTTCTTACTTTAATGGCCTGAGCAACCGGAATATTGAAGTATTCTTTGAACATCCAGAAACCTGGGTCGTTGACATGGGAAGCAAAAATACTACCACAAGATGTTGCCAGAACCATCAATTCCGGACTGATTCCACTAGCTTGAACTAAAGGTAAGACAATTCCCGAGGCCGTAGTAATAGCGACGGTTGCCGAACCTACCGCAATTCTTAAAATAGCAGCGACCCCCCAGGAAAGAACGATAGGAGAAACGCTTAACCCTTTAGTTAGTTCGGTAATCGCATTGCCAACCCCAGCATCAACAATAACTTGTTTAAAAGCACCACCAGCTCCAATAACTAAAATAATCATGGCAATTGACTTTATCGAGGCTCCCATACTTGCAACAACCTCAGTTATGTCTTTGCCGCGGTTTGTTCCAAGCGTAACCATACTGATAAGAACGCTAAGCATTAACGCAATTGGTGCAGCACCAAAGAAATGAAGATACATCAAAAGTGGATCTTTTTTTACCAGCACGAGATCTCCCATAGTGCTAGCAGCCATTAATACGATAGGAATTAAAGCCGAGAACATGCTTATGCCAAAACCCGGCATTTCTTCTTCTTTAAAGATCTTTGAAGTAACTAGCCCCGCTGGAATGGAGGCTTTAACAGAAAGTACAAAATTGGTTCTTGTATAAAAAATCCCTACAATTATAGCCGCGGGGATAGCGATGAGCAGACCTAGCAACAAAGTATGCCCCATATTGGCCCCAAAGATTGTAGCTACTGCTGCCGGTCCGGGATGAGGCGGTAAAAAACTATGAGTTGTAGATAAGCCTATAACTGCCGGTAAACCAACATACATGAGCGGTAAACCAGTATCAATCGCAATTGTACAGATAATAGGAAACAAAACAATGAAGCCTGCTTCAAAAAACATGGTAATGCCGACAATAATGGAAGTAACAATCATTGCCCATTGAACATTCTTTTTTCCGAACATCTTGATAAAAGTAGTTGCGATTCGCTGGGCAGCTCCAGAATCAGCAAGAAGCTTACCAAGCATGGCTCCAAAGGCAAGAATAAGAATTAAACTATTTAGCTGCCCACCTATGCCTTTATAAATTGAGCCTGTAATTTTATCTAGGGGCATACCTTCTAAAAATCCGACAATTAATGATACAAGAATTAGTGAAATAAAACCATCCAGTTTAAACTTTACCATTAGGAGTAAAAGTAAAAGAACACCGAACCCAACAATTAATAATGCCACTCAAATTAACCATGTTAAAGAGTTTTAATTACTGGACGTATTATACAAACCTCCTTCCCTATTCTCTTCTCCCCCCCCTTTTGTTGTTATCGACAACTCAAATTTTCAACATTGTATGCATACAACTCTTATTATTTGCAACAAACGTGCCAATCAGAAAATCCGGTATTTTCATAATTATTGAATAAGAAAACTGTTAGCGCGGTCTTTTAATCTTCAGCCAAAAAATAGTAATGCTCTAGTCCACGATACCGTTATTCTTTTGCGTACTTTGAATACTTTGTGGTAACAATCCTTAAAATGGGATGGGCTTGGCTTTTGGCTAGTTCTTTGGATTTGCACACATCAGATATTTGATCAATCGAATACAAGGTGAGGGCCTT
>JAGGAA010000070.1 GCA_017889675.1 Bacillota bacterium
GCCATGTATCCAGAGTATTATAAAGGTATTCACGGATATGAGTATAAGGTATCGGATGTGAGATAAAGCCCAAGGCCCGCGTTAGCGGGTTTTTTTATAAGATAAGAAAGTATAAGTTTGAGGAGTCGTGGATGCCTTATAAAACAAGGGTTGTCAGGTGGCTATACTGTTTACGTCTGGCAACCCTCGTAACTCCGTAACCCCTCGGCCTTTGCCGGAAAAAGCGTTCCGCAGGAGAAAAGCTGGGCGGTATTCCGTTAAAAAATCCGTACTGTTTGAGCGTAGCGAGTTTACGGGTTTTAGGAATATCGCCTGGCTTTTCAGCTTTTGGAGGCTTGGGGCCTAGACCTTTTGTTACTTTTGGGGCAATGCCAAAAGTAAAAGGCTCTCACCTTATATCCGATTGACCAAATATCTGATGTGTGCAAATCCAAAGAACTAGCCAAAAGCCAAGCCCATCCCAGTTTAAGGATTGTTACCGCAAAGTATTCAAAGTACGCAAAAGAATAACGGTATCGTGGACTAAAGCATTACTATTCTTTTTTGGCTGAAGATTAAAAGGCCGCGCTAGCGGTTTTCTTATTAGCCCCGCTTTTTACCGTTTACCAACCATAAGTCAAGTCTGCGGTGCTAAATTGCTAGCCTCTTCGCAGCTGACCATTCTCTGGTCAGCGTGGCAGTCTCTTTTGTTTTTGTTGCTGTCATGCTATAATTTTAGTAATTGAAAGTAGTGTATGGGAGGAAAAATTGCTCAAACTATTAGTGCCCTGTATGGTGGTAAATACATTGTATGACATTAAGCTTACTGAATTAAAGCAGCGCGGTATTCGCGGGATAGCATTTGATCTTGATAATACCATAATTCCTTGGAACAGCTCAAAAATTTGTCCGGAAGTGTTGCTGTGGTTGAATCACTTAGCTGCACAGGGTTTTAAATTGTGTTTGGTGTCTAATAATGGAAAAGAACGAGTAAGAAAAATAGCGGCACAATGCGGCGCCCCATTTGTGGCCTGGGCCCTAAAACCCTCGCGTAGCGGCTTTCGTCAAGCGGCTCAGGCTATGGGATTAAGCCCAGATACAGTGGCGGTTGTGGGCGATCAACTGTTTACGGATATCTTAGGTGGTAACCGTCTCGGTATGATTACTATTTGGGTTAAGCCATTAACGACTAAAGAATTTGTTGGCACAAAAATTACCCGTGAATTGGAGAAGTTAGCAGTGCATTTATTAAAAGCCACTGGGCGGCTCTAGCGCATGCAGCATTCCTAGTGTATTTAAGAGTGAAGGAGTTCTGTTCTATGGATATAACTGCCAAAACCCAAAAAGTAGGATTGTTAGGCTGGCCGCTGGGGCATTCATTATCACCAGCGATGCATAACGCGGCCTTTGCTGCTAGTAATTTAGATTACGTTTATTTGCCGTTGCCTACGCCGCCGGAATTGTTGGCGCAAGCGGTAGCAGGGCTTAGAGCATTGGGGTTTGCAGGAGTGAACGTCACTATTCCGCACAAAGTGGCTATAATGGATTATTTAGATGAAATTGATAGCAGCGCCCAGTTGGTTGGCGCTGTTAATACGATAGTAGTTAAAGAAGACAGATTAATTGGTTATAACACCGATGCTGGTGGCTATATTTGTTCCCTTGAGCAGGACGGAATTAGTGTAACTGGCAAGTCGGTCGTTATTCTTGGGGCAGGTGGTGCTGCGCGAGCGGTAGTTGCTGGGTTAGTCGGTGCCAACATTGCATCAATAACCATCGGTGCTCGTGATAAAAACAAGGCTGATGGTATGGCGCAGTTATTTTCCGGAGTTATACCAGTAAATGGTGTTGCCTGGGAAGATAATGAGTTTGCTGCAGTGGTGTCTAAGGCTAACCTTGTGGTCAATGCAACCTCCTTGGGGATGCATCCGGCTATTGCCAGTCAACCGCCAATACAGTGGGAATTAATGAGAATTTGTATGAATTTTATTAAAAAAATGTATTTATTAGGCAGGAATTTTTGTTTGTAATGCGAATATACTCAATATAAAACAATAAATGTAAAATTTGGTAAATATATAAGGCTATAAAGTGAGATACGTAGTCTAGTCAGATCAAGTAGTGCAACCGTCCATCCGCAAAATAGGTTATGTTTTGCTATGCCGGTTGCTTTTTTATATCTATTTGAGGTGTGTACACCATGTTAAATAATTGCAAACACTTAGGTGAATTCTTGATCGAAGCTGGAATTCTCAGGCAGGAACAACTAGAGAAGGCAGTAAGCGTTCAAAAAAAGACGGGTGAACGGTTAGAGAAAGTACTTATTAATTTGGGCTACATTACTGAAAGCAATATGATTGAAGTAATGGAAGTCCAGTTTGGTGTGCCATATGTTGACATGGCGGCTATGGAGGTTTCTCGCGAAATAGCTGCAACTATACCGAGTTCCCTAGCTGAGCGCTACCAGGTTATTCCTATTAAGAAAGATGGTCGGAAATTAACACTGGCCATGGTCGATCCCACTAACTTTTTTGCTATTGATGATGTTCGGATGGTATCTGGCTGCGAAATTGAACCAGTAATCGCCGCCGAAGGTGCGATTATTCAGGCTATCAATCAGTCTTATGGTGTGCAGGAGTTAGTTGAGAAGGCTGTCAACAAATTGAAAGTAGAGGAAGCCTCTGGTAGTATTGCTGAAGCTCCCTTGACCGACGATGCGCCAGTAGTTAGCATCGTTAACTCCATCATCAGTCAGGCTATCAAAGAACGCGCCAGCGATATTCATATTGAACCACAGGAGAAGTCACTTAGAGTCCGGTTTAGGGTAGACGGTGTGCTAAGAGAAGTTGTTACTTTCCCGCGTCACACCCATGCAGCCATTATTTCCCGGATTAAAATTATGAGCGAAATGGATATTGCCGAAAAGAGGTTACCACAGGACGGGCGGATAAAGGTACACGAATCTGGCCGGGACATTGATCTGAGGGTATCAACATTGCCGACTATAACTGGTGAAAAAGTTGTTTTGCGGATACTTGACAAAAAATCGATCATTTTAGATATTCAGGGACTGGGTTTTGCTTCCGGAAATTTAACATTATATCGGAGGCTGTATTCTCAAGCCTATGGCATGCTGCTCATAACCGGACCTACTGGCTCAGGCAAGACTACAACTCTATATTCAACGTTGACCCAAATCAGTATTCCCAGCAAAAATGTTATCACTGTTGAAGACCCGGTTGAATACCGACTAGACGGTGTTAATCAAGTACAAGTAAACCATAAGGCAGGCTTGAATTTTGCCAATGGCTTGCGCTCCATTTTACGTCAAGATCCCAATGTAGTGATGGTCGGTGAGATCAGGGATACTGAGACAGCCGATATTGCTATCCGCGCTGCGCTTACCGGTCACTTGGTATTTAGCACACTGCATACCAATGATGCACCAGGAGCAGCTACCAGGTTAATTGATATGGGAATTGAACCCTTTCTGGTAGCCTCTTCACTGCTGGGAATTGTTGCTCAACGTCTGGTTCGGGTAATATGCCCAGAGTGCAAGCAACAGTATGTGCCTGAGGCTGACTCGCCGGAACGGCAGTTTTTAGGAGTCGATTCTGTACGAGAAATTGTCTTGTATCGCGGAACGGGTTGTTCGCGCTGCAGTCACACCGGCTATTTTGGCCGGATGGCCATCCAGGAGGTTATGACTGTCAGTCCGGCGGTGCGTGAGGCTATTAACCAACGGGTATCTAGCGATGTACTAGCAACGATTGCTATTGGAGAAGGGATGAAAACAATGCGTCAGGATGGTAATGCTAAAGCACGTAACGGATTTACAACCGTGTCAGAGGTTATGAGGGTTGCCTGCGATGGAACAGGATAAGGGGCAACATAGGATGAATATAGAAAATTTGTTAGAAGAAGCTGTAGCGGTAAACGCTTCGGATGTTCATCTTACTGTAGGGATTCCACCGCTTTTTCGTATAAGAGGTATTTTGACTGCTACCCAATATGCGGTACTTGATTATCAAGATACGGAAGCAATGGTTTCGGCCATCACGAATGTTGAACAGAAAGAAAAATTTCAACAGTATGGCGAGCTTGATTTTTCCTATGCTATCGCCGGGTTAAGTCGTTTTCGGGTTAACGTTTTCCGACAACGGGGTTTAAATGCTATAGCTATCCGGGTGGTGAATGAGCAGATACCGACATTAGGGCAGCTTGGTCATCCCGAGGTACTGAAGACGTTAGCCCGCAAGCCGCGAGGACTGGTGCTTATTACCGGACCTACTGGCAGTGGTAAATCAACTACGATGGCAGCCATGCTTGATTTAATTAACATTGAGCGGGCCTGTCACATCATTACCTTAGAGGATCCTATTGAATATCTGCATAAACATAAAAAAAGTATTGTTAATCAACGCGAGATTCACGTTGATACCAGATCATTTGCCAATGCGCTTAGAGCCGCGCTTAGGGAAGATCCAGATGTGATTCTAGTGGGTGAGATGCGCGATGCAGAGACAATAGGTATTGCAATAACAGCTGCCGAAACAGGTCATCTGGTGTTTGCCACATTACATACTAGTGACACTGCTCAGACCATTGACCGGATTATTGACGCTTTCCCGCTTTACCAGCAGCAGCAAATCCGGATTCAATTGTCACTTACACTCCAGGGCATTGTGGCACAACAGCTATTACCACGCCGTGATGACTCAGGCCGGGTTGCCGCGCTGGAGGTACTAATAGCAACACCTGCGGTGCGCAATCTAATCCGCGAAGGCAAGACCCATCAATTGATATCGGTTGTTCAGACAGGTGCCAAGGCCGGGATGCAGGCAATGGATATGTCGCTGCGTGATCTATACCGGAAGGGGATTGTGACCTATGAGGAGGCGCTGGCACGGGCTATGGATCAGGAAACCTTTGCCCGTTTGGCAAACGATTAAGTGTGATTTAGTAACCAGCGAGGTGGGTCCATAGGTGGCAAAAACATATAGCTATAAAGCCAGGGCTTACACCGGTCAATTGCTGTCAGGTACTATCACTGCTGAAAGTGAAGCCGCAGTAGCTGCTTATATCCGGGATAAAGGGTATTTCGTTACACAGATTAAAGTGCAAAAATCGGCAAACTCCTTCCGTGCGCTGCTAACTAGCCTGCAGCGGGTAAGTAGTAAGGAGTTGGCCGTGTTCTGTCGACTATTTTCGACAATGGTGGATGCGGGGCTATCACTGGTAATCTGCTTAAGTATCTTAATTGAACAAACCTACAACCCAAAGCTCAAAGCCGCGTTGCAGGTCATTTATAAAAAGGTACAGGAAGGTGAACCATTATCAAAGGCAATGAATGAATACCCTGCTGTTTTTCCGGAGATTATGATAAACATGGTAGAAGCCGGTGAAGTTGGCGGTGTGCTTGATGAAGTGCTGGGCAGACTGGCAACTCACTTCGAAAAAGAGCATAAACTAAATGAGCGTGTTAAATCAGCCATGGTGTATCCGGCAGTGGTTATCAGTATGGCGCTACTATCTGTTAGTTTTATCTTGCTGTTTGTTTTGCCAACTTTTATGAAAATGTTTGAGAATATGAATATAGAAGTGCCGTTGCCAACACGTATTCTCCTGGCACTAAGCGGTTTGCTTACTAACTATGGTATATGGTTGGTAGTCATACTAGCAGTGGGTGGCTATGGATTAGTATTGTTAGTACGCCAACCCAAGAACCGATTAGTTCTGGATCAATTGCTATTTATTTTGCCAATATTTGGTTTATTAGGACGCAAAGTGGCAATTGCGCGCTTCAGCCGTACACTTTCTACGCTCGTGCGGGGTGGAGTGCCGATTATTGCTGCTATCGAAGTGGTAAAAAAGACTGCAGGCAATCTCAGTATGACAAGAGCGTTGACTACGGCGCAAACTAGTATCCGTGAAGGCCGGGGTCTGGCGGCACCATTAGGAGCCAGCAATGTTTTTACTCCTATGGTGGTACAGATGGTGGCTATTGGCGAAGAAACGGGTGAATTGGATAAAATGCTGGAAAAAATCGCTGACTTTTACGATAGTGATGTTGAGGATATGATTAATCGCTTGAGTAGTATGTTAGAGCCCATATTGATTGGCGTATTAGGAGTAATAATTGGTTTTATCGTGATTTCCGTAATGTTGCCTATGTTTGATGTTCTTACTAATTTCAACAAAACAGGATAACATTAATAATGGGGTGAAAAGATCATTATAAACAGCAGATATAAGATGAGAAGTCAAAAGGGATTTACATTGGTTGAATTAATGGTAGTTATCGCCATAATTGGCATTCTTACTGCAATTGCTGTGCCCAAGTTTGGTGCTGCCACCGATTCAGCGAATAAGGCTAAGATACAGGCAGATTTGAGAACATTAGATTGCGCTATTTCTATGTATTATGCTAAAGAGAGTAAATATCCAGATACGTTGCTAAAACTAGTACCTGATTTTATAGCAACAATGCCTAATGTTCCTAGTCCATATAAGGGTACCGTGGGGCTACCATACAAGTTCGATAACGGGGGTAATTCACCCACCTATCGGGCTTATATTGAAATAACAACTGGTACTAAGATATTTGCAGACACTACTACTCCGGTGTGGTAATTTGAATACTAAATAGTAGTAAAATTGTTAGTTGCCTTAGCTTGGGTTATGTAGTTTATTTTATATTTTGTTTAGGAGTTTGTGATGGTTGATCTTATTATCGTAGTACTTGGTATTATAATTGGCAGCTTCCTCAATGTATGCATTTATCGCTTGCCGCGAAACCAATCAATTCTAAACCCGCCGTCGCACTGTTTAGATTGTAATACTCAACTCAAAGCTTGGGAGTTAATTCCTATAGTTAGCTATTTTTTATTGCGTGGCAAATGTCGCTACTGTGGTAAATCCTATTCATCACGCTATCCCATGGTGGAACTCATTACTGGACTCCTTTTTCTATGGTGTTTACAGATTGTTGGATTGAGACCAGAATTGCTTAAAGTATGTATATGTACTGCTTTCCTTATCGTCATTACTTTTATTGACTACGACTACCAGCTTATCCTGGACAAGGTGTTACTATGGTTTGCTGGAGCTGGTGTTGCCATAAATTTATATATTGGTTATCCGCATATTGCGGATATGCTTATTGCAGCGCTGGTTGGCGGCGGGTTGCTGCTGATTATTGCCGTGCTTACCAAAGGTGGCATGGGTGGTGGTGATATTAAGTTTGTTGCTGTGCTTGGCCTGTGGTTAGGAGTAAAGCTAATCATAGTTACGCTGTTTTTATCGTTTTTTATTGGTGGTGTCGGGGGCGCGTTATTGCTTGTTCTCAAAGTGAAAGGCCGCAAAGATTTTATACCCTTTGGGCCGTTTATTGCTACTGGTGCTTTTATCAGTATGTTGTTTGGCAGTGAGCTTGTTTGGTGGTATTTCCATACAATTGCCAAGTAGGGATTGGGGGAATCATCGGTTGTGGCTGTCAATAATAGACAAAAATGCGGTTTTATTTTAATTGAGCTGATTATCGTCATGGCAATTATTGGACTATTGTCAGCTATGGCTATTCCGAAAATGAATCAGACGGTGGCAGAAAATGAACTGGACGGAGCAGCACGGTTACTAGCTGCCGATATCCGTGGTTTGCAACAAATGACAATCAACGGCGGCAATACTGCATATAAACTCCGTTTTATTAATGATACTGAACCGCGCTACAATTTTACTGCCGGACCGCAAACCGTGCGGAAGGTTTATCTGCCCAATTCAGTAAAGATGATGGGATATCCGGTAGATATAGTATTTAGGCTAGATGGAATGCCATTTATAGGCGGACAAACAATTGAACTTAAGAGCAAAGTTACTGGAAAATCTCTGTATATCAAGTTGGCCCCTGTAACCGGGCGGGTAAGAATTACCGATAGCAGCGGGGGTAGTTGAGGAGGTTTTTATGAATTTAGTCAAGAGTCAAGCTGGTTTTTTGCTAGTAGAGGCGCTGGTAGCCATGATAATTATTACAGTAGCTCTGGTAGGTATACTAGGAATGTTCACTCAGTCGTTGCGTGCTACTAAGAATGCGGCAGACTATACGACAGCTACTAGTTTAGTTCAAGAACAAATGGAACAAATGAAAATACTAGATGAACTATTTTGGAATAGCGTAAGTTTTCCTTATCAGTTTGCGACTGAAACCATTCCTATGAATAATGTTACTTATACAAGGACTACCCAGGCTGAGCTTAGCATACTTGATCCAGAGTATCCGGCGAAGCAGCGAATTATTAAAGTAACTGTGAATGTTGAATGGTTGGGTGCCGAAAAAATTAGTATGGTTACTTATGTACTGCGGGAATTGCCGCAGTTTGCCAATTAGGGGCATAGTTATGCAAAGATACATGTTTGAGCAAAGAGGTATACTGCTTGTTGAGGTAATTGTAGGAATGAGTATTATTGTGATATTGCTTTCTGGCATTGCACTTATGATTCCGCCTGCTGTTAAAGCCTGGCAGTTGGGCCGTTCGCAAGCTGAAATCCAGCAGACAGCTCGACTGGCGATTGAGCGAATGTCCCAG
Organism: Bacillota bacterium; assembly: GCA_017889675.1. Lineage (GTDB taxonomy): Bacteria > Bacillota > Negativicutes > Sporomusales > Sporomusaceae > Sporomusa. The sequence continues at coordinate 8,565 of JAGGAA010000070.1, forward strand.
CATGTGCGCTATGCTAGCAGTGTA
>JAGGAA010000071.1 GCA_017889675.1 Bacillota bacterium
AGGTTTGCCCTGGTTTCTGTCCGCATGCCTTCATTGTTATTAAAAGTATAAAATCCGTCATCAACAAACTGAATATACTTTCCTGTATTCCGTGCCGCAAGCCATTTCCACATAGTACGGGAATCACTATTAAAGGGACAGTCCTCCACACCTTCAAGCCAGCCCATTTTATTTAAGGCCTTAATAATATTGCCAAAAACAATTGTATAACTGGAATAGGAGCCTGCTTCGTAATAGCCAATACGCCATTTTTGACCGTTGTTGGTATTAGGGTCGGAAGATATGGAATCATCTGCAGCAGTTGCCCATACCATGCTGCAAACCATCATGATCAGCATCATGACGGCAATATGTTTCATCTTCATTTTCATTCTCAGTACTGCCTCCTTATGCTTACTGTTTTTTTAGCAAGGTGTCGTTAACCACCTTAGCCACCTTACCTGCCTGTTCTCTGACGAACATATGCCCACCAGTGATTTTCACCATATTGCACAGTCCCTGTGTATACTGCTGCCACTCGTCAGCACTAGACACCGCCTCATAACCTTCGGCCGTTCCGTTCAATATAGTGACATCGCAGGGTAGTTTTTCTTGCTGACTCCACGAAATTCTTGCTCCGTAGGAGTCTATTAAGCTATAATCAGCCCGCAAAACAGGCAACGCGGTTTGCCAAATATCGTTAGCGGCGGCGTCCTGTCCCAGCCTGTCTTCCTGCCAGTCAATTAATCGTTTTAGCTCAGTATCAGACAACTGGCTGGCGCCTTGCTGCTGGAGTTTTTCCGGGATCACGGTACCTGATAAAAAGAGGTGTACTGGTGCTGGGTAGCCTGTAGCTATGAGTTTACACACCAATTCATAGCCCAATAATGCACCAAGGCTATGCCCGAAAATAGCATAAGGCACGCTATTCAGCCATGGTTCCGCCGACTTATAGATATCTTCGAGTACCTTCTCAAAATCATGTTGGAGCGACTCCTGCAACCGTATTCCCCTGCCTGGTAATTCAATCAAACAAAGCTCAATATCTGGAGCCAGGTGTTTATCCCAGGAAGCATACACAGCAGCCGATGCACCGGCAAACGCCAGACAGAATAAACGTAATCTAGGCTTAGTACTGCCGTCACCTTGAGCAAGCACTGAGCCAGGCAGCCACTTAATCCGGCTGCTTGAGGATATTACCGCAGGCAATGCAGTCTGACTATGGCTATACCATTCACTCAAATTGGCAATTGTTGGATATTTAAACAAGTCGGCAACTCCGATGGTACACCCTAGGTCGGCTAGCTTAGCTGCTACAAGAATGGCCTTAAGTGAATCGCCGCCAATCTCAAAAAAGTTATCATCCACCCCAACCTGCCCCACTCGCAATACCTCCGCCCACACTGTAGCGATATCGCTCTCAACCTCGTTTCGTGGTTCTTGATAAAGTGTCGAACAAGCGCCGCCTTGCTCCGGTGCTGGCAAAGCCTGGCGGTTTACCTTGCCATTGGGCGTCAATGGTATTGTCTCAATTTTTATAAAATAAGAAGGAATCATATACTCAGGTAGTGACTGACTCAGGTAGTTTCTAAATTCAGTTGTTGTTATGTGACCTGCAGCAACATAATAGGCGCACAAACATTTCAGACCCGCACGATCAATTTTATCTACCACTACCGCTGTTTTCACCGCAGGATGCATGGCAAGACAGGCTTGAATTTCTCCCAGTTCAATTCGATAGCCGCGTATTTTTACTTGTTCATCCTTCCGGCCAATAAATTGAATTTCCCCGGTTTCTGTCCATTTAGCCAGATCGCCGGTACGATACATCCGCGTTCCCGGTACAAACGGATTTGGTACAAATTTTTCAGAGGTAAGTTCATCACGGTTTAGATAACCGCGCGCCAGGCCGTTACCGGCAATACACAGTTCTCCTACAACGCCGATCGGCTGCAGCGCATTATATCTGTCAACAATATACACCTGTGTATTGGCAAGCGGCCTGCCCAGCGTAACCGGCTGACTGCTATTCACCTTTTTAATCAGCGACCATACCGTCGTTTCTGTCGGACCATAAATGTTATATACATTACATTCTCCCGCTTGGCTCAATTTGTCCTTAAGCGCAAGGGGAAACGGTTCAGCGCCGACAATCAGCTCCCTGACTGTTTTTACGCAATCAAGTCTGTTTCCTTCATGCAACAGAGCTAGGCGGGCGGGGGTGATTTGCATAATATCAATGGCCTCATCAACCAGTAGCTTTTGAAAAGCACTAATATCGTTTTGCTCTTGTTCACCGGCAATAACGACAGTCATCCCCACAACCAACGGCAGCAACAACTCTGGTATCGACATATCGAATGAATAAGTCGCCAACGACACTACCCGCTTACCTGCTGCAAAGCAAATATGTTCAGCAAGGGCCTGCACCAGATTGATTACTGACTGATGTTCAATCATAACCCCTTTCGGTAGTCCGGTCGAACCTGATGTATAGATTACATAAGCTAAATCCGAACAAGTATTGCTTACTGCCGGGTTATTTTCTTGGCCTTGGCTAAAACACTCATCTGTAATATCGATCGTCAATCCGTCAAAATTTATAGCCATATCCGGCAACACTTTAGTCAACAAGATTCTTGCGTTACTGTCTTTCAGTAAATATTCAATTCTTGCCTCAGGATACTTGGGGTCAATTGGCAGATAGGCTCCCCCGGCTTTCAAAATGCCGAGTATCCCAACCATCATCGAGAAGGAACGGTCCACTAATAGGCCGACAATAATATTAGGACCGACCCCCTTTTCTCGGAGAACCTGGGCCAGCAAATTGGCTTGGTTATTAAGTTTTGCATAGGACATGCTCATTCCCTGATAGCTAACTGCCGGTGCTGCTGGTCGCACAGCTGCCTGCTGTTCAACTAACTGATGGATAGTACTTACCGCTGAAGCCGCTATAACTGGATTATTAAACTCGGTAAGAATCTGCGTTTCTTCTGCCACTGATATTAGCTTTAGTTCCGACAAACTGGCTTGCGGCTTTGCAACTATTTGCTCTAGCAGCTGGTTAAAATGCGCTGCCAGCCGCGCAACAGTCGAACTGGCAAACAACTCGGTGGCATAGTTAAAACGAAATACATATTGCCTGTCCTGTTCTTCCGCTTCCAGTAGCAAATCCATTTGTGCAACATAGTCTTCAGCCCCCATCACGAGATTCGACACCGTAAGACCAGCGGCATTATAGCACACTTGAGGATTGTTTTGTAGTAGAAACATACTATCAAACAACGGGTTACGGCCAACCTCGCGTTTAATGGCTAACTCATCCACCAATTGTTCAAACTGATAGTCTTGATTATCAAACGCCGCCAAAACAATATCCTTTATTTCACCTAAATACTGAACAACAGACTTAGATCCTGCCGGCTGACTCCGTAATGCCAGTGTATTGATGAACACCCCGACAACATCCTCGATATCGGCGTGACTTCGTCCTGATGTAACAGTGCCAACAATGATATCTTCCTGTCCACAGTATTTAAACAACAACACGTTAAAAGCGGCTAATAGTACCATAAAATCAGTAGTACCTGTCGTTTTAGCTACTTTTTTTATTTGAGCAGTCAGTTCACAGCCTATGGAAAACTTTACAACCTTCCCGGAAAAGCTCCTGTTTTCCGGTCTGTTGTAGTCGGTCGGCAATACTAATACCGGCACTTCCTCGGCAAATACCTGCTGCCAATAGTGCTGCTGGGATTTCAGCCGTTCAGAGGCTAGCCGCTGATTTTGCCAGGCTGCAAAATCCTTGTACTGCACCTTTAGCTCAGGCAAATCTGCTCTGTATTGCAAGTCACACTGCTGCTGGTACAGCTTTGCAAAATCCCTGAGTAAAATAGCAATGGAAGCACCATCAGCGATACTATGATGAATATCAACAAGCCAACTATACCGGCTGGTTGTTAACTTCAGCAGTTTGCTGCGCATAAGCGGCGCTTGCGTAAAATCAAATGGACGAATGAGCGCCGCCAGCTCTTGTTGAACTACATCTTCGTCTTTACCTGATACATCCTGATATTCCACCTTGCTAATAGCCGTGGGCTGGATTTTTTGCACCAACTCCCCCTGGAGGACAGCAAATGATGTTCGTAGCACCTCATGCCTGTTTACTAGCTGCTGCAAGGCTTTTTCAAATACTTCTCTATCCAGATCGCCTTCTAGTGAAACTGTAAAGGGAATGTTATAATTTACGCCATTGTCTGCATACTGAGTCAAAAAGTACATGCGTTTTTGTACTGCCGAGAGTGCATAATAGGGCTGCTCTGGTAGTACAGTTATCAGATCAAATTCTGCTGTCTGTGACATAAGATATTCAGCCGTAGCTTTAATCGTTGGGCTAGTAAAGAACTGTCTTAGGGAAAGTTCAATCCCCGTCTCCTTATGAAGTCTGGCTAAAAAACTCATGGCTTTGAGCGAATGCCCGCCAAGATCAAAAAAGTTATCCTCTGTATATATCTGGCTGACCCCTAGGAGTTCCTGCCACAGAGTTGTAAGCAGGCATTCGCTGCCTGTTTGTGGCAGGGTGCCAGCTTCACTAGCCCCCACTTCAGGCTTTGGCAAAGCGTTACGATCAATTTTTCCATTAGGGGTTAACGGCAGATTTTCAAGCTTGACAAAATAGGAAGGAATCATATAGTCAGGCAACTTTTGACTGACATATTCTCTGATTTTCGCAACCTGCTGCTGCTCTATTGCTGTAAAGTAGGCACAAAGATACTTATCTCCCGACTTATCCTCTTTGGCAGTTACAACGATTTCTTGCATCCCTGAATACTGCAGCAGGCAGGTTTCTATTTCCCCTAATTCAATCCGGTAACCCCGCACCTTAACCTGATGATCGATTCTTCCTAAAAACTCAACTTCCCCATCTGGCCGCCATTTGGCTAAATCGCCAGTTCGATACATTCTTTCAGCAGGGCGAAAGGGATTTGGCACGAACTTCTGGACTGTTAATTCTGGCCGATTCCAGTAACCCCGTGCCAGCCCTTGGCCACCAATACAGAGTTCTCCCGCTACACCGATAGGCTGCAACTGATCAGTAGGGTCCAAGATATAAATCTGGGTATTGCTTATAGGCTGGCCAATAGTGATTTCCTGATCAGTAAGCTCTTTGACCATCGACCAGACCGTAGTCTCAGTCGGACCATACATATTATACATTCTGGCAGTGGTCTGCGGCGCTAGTGCCGCGAGCAAACTAGGCGAAAGCACTTCGCCGCCCAATAAAATATCTGACACATGTGCAAGACAGTCAAGACTATCCGCGTTTTTCAACACTTGGAGCCGGGAAGGTGTCAACTGCACCATCGTAACTTGTTGCTTAACAAGCAGCTGGCATAATGCCTCAACACTATGCTGCTCCTCTTCATTAGCGATGACAACAGTAGCGCCCGCACAAAGCGGCACAAGGGTTTCCAGCACGAAAATGTCAAATGATATTGTTGTCACATTCAAGATTCTTTGGCCTGGCGAAAAATCAATCCGATTTCTCATGCCACCAATGAAGTTGAGTACTGACTTATGTTCGAGCATGACCCCTTTGGGCACACCCGTCGAACCAGAGGTATAAATAACATAGGCTAAATCTCCAGGCTGATTGATAATCGCTGGATTTTCTCCTGTCCCAACAAATAAGCCAGCCTTGTCAACATAAATGCTCTTCACCTGGTAATCATGGTTCGCAACGTGTTGGACTTCCGTAATCAGCAGCCCTGCCCCACTATCTTGCAACATGAACCCAATTCGTTGGGCAGGAAAATCCGGATCTAGCGGCAAATAGGCTCCCCCGGCTTTAATAACAGCCAAAATGGCTACAAGCATTGCCGGTGAGCGCCTAACCATAATCCCCACAATATAATCCGGCCCAACACCCTGTTGCCGTAGCACGCAGGCTAGCTGGTTAGCTTGCCGATTGAGTTCTAAGTAGCTTAAACAAGTTGTGCCCGCGATAACCGCTGCTGCCTGCGGGGTGACCAGGACTTGATTCTCGAATAATTCCTGAATTGTCTGGTAAGAGCAAACACTATCGTACGTATCATTGAATTCGTATGTTAATTGCCTTTTCTCTGTCTCAGTAAGCATGCCTATATTGGCAATCTTGACTGACGGGTTAGCTACAACGCTTTCCAAAACTTTTATATAATGCCTAATGAACTTTTCCATGCTCTCACGCCGGAAAAGTTCTGTCGAATATTGCACCTTCAGTTCCAATTCTTCCTCGCTAAATTCAGCCAATAGCGTTATGTCCATCATCGAAACCTTGTGAAAGGGCGCGAGATCATATGTACTGACAGTCAAGCCAGGGACAACCCAGGTTGGTTTTTCTTCCATAAGAAACAAGGCGTCAAACAGGGGGTTCCGGCTAGCCTCCCGTGTCATCGCCAACTCCTCCACCAAATCCTCAAACTGGTAATCCTGGTTGGCAAAAGCCGCCAACAGCGTATCTTGTACTGCAGCTATAAATTCTAAAAATGATTGCTCCCTATCAGGAAAATTCCTGATAGCTAATGTATTAACAAAAGGACCGAGCATGTTCTGGATATCACTGTGCCGTCTGCCTGCAGTTGCCGTACCAATAACAATATCCTGCTGGCCGCTATATTTCGCCAAGAGAATGCTAAAACTCGCGAAAAGTATCGTAAATAGTGTAACGCCAGAAGTATGTATAAGACTGTTCAATGCTTTAACTAAGCCGTGGTCTAAAACCTGACTAACCTGCTCCCCTTGATAATTCCGTATCGCTGGTCGCGGGTAATCCAGCGGCAAATCAAGCAGCGGAACGGCAGCAGCGAACATTTCCTGCCAATATATCGCCTGTTTTCGTATATCATTATGTTGTTTTTGTGCCTGCTGCCACTGAACATAATCTTTAAATTGAATCGGTAATGCCTTTAGTTCATAGGGCACCTCACCCACCCTACT
>JAGGAA010000072.1 GCA_017889675.1 Bacillota bacterium
GTTACCGATCCGTTTGGTGGTAGCGAAGTTCAGTATCAGGCTTGTGTCCAGCAACTGCGACAATTGCTAACTTCAGCGTGGGAAAAAATTGTAAGTTTAGCAGGAAAAAAGTAATTAACGTTGAAATGGAAGAAGACGTGAAAAAATATACATAGGAAGTGTTACTGCATGAAAGTGGCAATTGGCAGCGACCATGGTGGTTTTCGCCTGAAAGAAGAGATTAAAACCCTATTAACTGAGCTTAAGGTAGATAGTCATGATTTTGGCACCTATACCTCCGCAGCGGTTGACTACCCCGACATTTCCCGTCAAGTAGCCGAAGCAGTGGCAAAAGGCGAGTATGAGCGGGGCATTATTGTTTGCGGCACAGGCATTGGGGTTAGTATTGCGGCTAACAAAATTAAGGGAATCAGAGCCGCTCTTTGTAATGATGTCTTTTCAGCGCAGATGTCGCGTGAGCATAATGATGCTAATATCCTAACACTGGGAGAACGCGTGATTGGCCTTGGTTTGGCCAGGATGATTGTTGAGGTCTGGCTTAAGACTAAATTTGCTGGCGGGCGCCACGCCTGCCGGGTAGAAAAGCTTATGGAGTTAGAAAAAGACAGCGAGTGAACTCGTTTCAGCATAGCTGAAACACCGGGGGTTCAGGTGGAGAGTCTACTCCACCTGAACTGACACCGCCTATAGAGGCGGGAGTCTTGACTTACCGATTAAGATAAATTGGAGTGAATGACCATGGATACAGACTTAGCAACAATCGGCCGTCAAACAATCCAGGCGGCTGAAGAATTGATAAAAACAGCCCATTTAAAGCCAGGAGAAATTCTGGTAGTGGGGTGCAGTACTAGTGAAGTACAAGGGGCGCGTATTGGCTCTTATGGTTCTGAGGTAGTGGCTGCTCGAATTTTGTCAAATCTCTTAAAGGTTTGTTCCTGGTATCAGGTGTCGTTGGCGATACAGTGCTGTGAGCACCTTAATCGGGCACTTGTTGTCGAAGCGGCAGTGGCTGCTGCCTACCATCTCGAAGAAGTGACAGTCATTCCGGTGGCAAAAGCCGGTGGTTCGCTGGCGGCGCAGGCTATGCGTGAATTTACCAAGCCGACAGTCGTGGAAACCATCAGTGCCCATGCCGGCCTTGATATTGGCAGTACGCTTATTGGGATGCATATTAAGCGAGTGGCTATTCCGGTACGGTTAACGCCAAAACATATTGGACAAGCCTATCTAACGGCGGCTCATACGAGGCCCAAACTAATTGGTGGCGTCCGCGCTGTTTATGAACTATGCTAAAATAAATTGCTTTATATTTGGGGAGGAATACACATGACAATACTTGCTGGAGTAGATCCTGAAGTAAAAAACGCTATTGACCTTGAACGCGCCCGCCAGCAAAATAAATTGGAACTTATCGCGTCAGAGAATTTCGTCAGCAAAGCCGTAATGGAGGCCCAGGGGTCAGTACTTACCAATAAATATGCTGAGGGGTATCCGGGGCATCGCTATTATGGTGGCTGTGAATGTGTTGATATTGTTGAGCAACTGGCCATTGACCGGGCCAAAGAGATTTTTGGCGCAGAGCATGTCAATGTGCAGCCACATTCAGGAGCACAGGCCAATACTGCCGTATATTTTGCTTTCTTAAAGCCTGGTGATACCATTTTGGGTATGAATCTTGCCCATGGTGGCCATCTAACACATGGCAGCCCGGTAAATATTTCTGGACAATATTTTAATGTAATTCCTTATGGGGTTTACGCTGGTATCGGGCGGCACCGATAATCATCTGGTTCTGGTTGATTTACGGGCGCAAAACCTAACAGGCAAGCAAGCGGAACACTTCTTAGATGAAATTGGCGTTACTGTCAATAAAAATGCCATTCCTAATGACCCGGCCAGTCCTTTGGTAACAAGTGGTGTTCGCATTGGTGTTCCGGCTGTTACTTCCCGTGGGATGGTAGAAGCTGATATGGTAGCAATTGGTGACATTATTGCTATGACGTTGACCAGCCCGGATGATAGTGCAGCCCAAGACAAAGCGCGGACTATGGTGGCTGAATTATGCCGCAAATACCCATTATACGCATAAGGAAGGAGAGATGATATTATGCAAGTAAAAATAATTGATCACCCGCTCATTCAGCATAAACTTTCGCTCATTCGTGATGTTAGGACAGGGACTAAGGAGTTCCGCGAGCTCTTAGAGGAAATTGCTATGCTTATGGCCTTTGAACTGACCCGGAATATGCCTCTGGAAGAGACCCAAGTCGAAACGCCGCTTACAACTTGTACTTGTAAAGTGCTGTCAGGTAAAAAAATCGGTGTTGTGCCGATTTTACGTGCTGGCTTAGGCATGGTAAATGGCATTATAAAACTTATTCCTGCGGCCAAGGTTGGGCATGTTGGCTTATATCGTGATCATGAAACGCTAAAACCGGTAGAGTACTACTGCAAACTGCCGACAGATGTTGCTGAACGTGAACTTATCGTTATTGATCCCATGCTGGCTACCGGCGGTTCCTCGGTCGCGGCCATTGACCTCTTAAAAGCCAGAGGTGCTAAGAATATTAAACTGATGTGCTTAGTAGCTGCACCGGAAGGTATTAACCTAGTCAACTCCCATCACCCTGACGTTGGGGTGTACGTAGCTGCTGTCGACAGCCATCTCAATGAGAATGGCTACATAGTACCAGGTTTAGGAGATGCTGGCGATAGGATCTTTGGCACCAAGTAAGCGGTTATTTTTTGCTTGTGCCATGAATACACTGTTAGTACACTGTTTGGCCAAGGGGGTAGAATCGATGACTGATAACCAAGAATTTGTCCGGCCGTCCTGGGATGAGTATTTTATGGAAATAACCAAAGTAGTTGCTACTCGCTCAACTTGTCTGCGCCGTCAGATCGGCGCGGTTATTGTTAAAGATCAGCGCCTTTTATCTACTGGGTATAATGGTGCGCCTTGCGGTTTGGCCCATTGTGGCGAAATTGGCTGTGTGCGTGCTGTTAACCATGTGCCATCAGGCGAACGTCAGGAGCTTTGCCGGGGGCTTCATGCCGAGCAAAGCGCGGTGGTTCAGGCTGCTATGTATGGGGTTCCTATTCGTGGCGCAACAATCTACTCTACTCATCAACCTTGCTCGTCCTGTACCAAAATCTTGATAAATGCTGGTATTGCACGAATTGTCTATCAGTATAGCTATCCTGACAAACTGGCTGAACAGTTAATTGCTGAAGCAGCAATAGCATATGACTGTTTCGGTTAACAAAAGGAGAGTTCGATGGTAGAAGATATTTATTTGCCAAAACTCAATAACCTTACGCCTACACTGGAATCGACTTTGTTAAAGGCTATGGAAGAAGCCGGAGAATTAGCCCGTGCTGTACTTAAATTTATGTTATGGGAGAAACTAAGTCCGGAGGAACTAGCAAAACAGCCAGTGGCTTCAGAGTTACTTGCTGATGTCAAAGAAGAGCTATTGGATGTAGCACAAACCTGTGTGACAATGATTTTTGTCATGGAAGACTACTTTGCAATTGATGCCGACAGTCTGATTGGTGAGCACCTTACCAAATTAGTGGACAAAGGCTACTCCTATGATAATAGTCAAAACTATCGCATAACTACGATAAAAAATCGCCATGGTGGCAACTACAAATATATTAGTTTACCACACCTTCAGCTTGCTGACGTTACACTATTGACTACTGTGTGCAAAATTCAGGAAGAACTTGGGGAACTCACCCAATTTCTTGGCAAACATGCTGGCGCGTCAGGTGAGCAAGAGTGTCTTGCTGCTGACGAGGTTAACAAGGGAGCGGCGTTGGAGCTATTGGATGTGGCCCAATGCTGTTTTACGATGATGTATATTTTGGCTGAGCGGCATGCTGTAAATATACCTGCGCTTGTTGAAAGGCATGTGAATAAGCTGCGTCGCAAAGGATATTGTCAGTAGTATTCGTACAATACGAAATTGCAGGCCTATTTCTTCGTTTGCTTTAGATTGACAACTTTCGCACAGGGAGTTACAATGAATGTTGTGTAGAAATGAGGTGTTAGCATATGCAAACATATGTAGTGGCTTTTACAGTTGCTTTGGCAGCAGCTTACTTTATCACGCCGCAGGTTAAGGACTTGGCTATTAAGGCAGGAGCTATGGATGCCCCTGATGCCCGTAAAGTGCATACTATTCCAATTCCCCGGATGGGTGGATTGGCAATATATTTTGGCTTCGTGCTTGCTGTATTGTCCAGCATGCATATTAGCCATGAGATTTTAGGATTATTGTTAGGTGGTACTGTCATTTTGGCAGTAGGTATTATTGATGATATGATACAGCTGTCAGCTAAGGTAAAACTGTTAGGCCAGATTATGGCGGCAGTTGTGCTGGTACTCTTTGATATCCGAATCGAGTGGTTGACTAATCCGTTTGGCGATATGATTTATGTCAATTATTTAGCCATCCCGATCACGATTATGTGGGTAGTCGGACTTACCAATACGGTTAACCTGATTGATGGCCTGGATGGTTTAGCTGCCGGGGTATCGACCATTGCTTCACTTACCATTCTCTTAGTGGCGGTAGAACAAAATTTATGGACAGTAGCCATTCTGACTGCTGCATTGGCTGGTAGTGCGCTTGGTTTTCTGCAGCATAACTTTAATCCAGCCAAGATTTTCATGGGTGATACTGGCAGCATGTTTTTGGGATATATGTTAGCTGCTGTTTCCATATTAGGGGCTGTTAAAAGTGCGGCAACCATTGCGCTAGTAGTTCCTATCGTAGCATTAGGGTTGCCGATCATGGATACTGCCTTTGCTATTATTCGTCGTTATATGAATGGCCGTCCAATTTTTAAACCAGATAAAGGACACTTGCACCATCGGCTTCTTGCCATGGGGTTAAGTCAGAAACAGGCTGTACTGTTGATGTATGTAATCAGCGGCTTCTTAGGAGTGAGCGCTATTGCACTTACTGAAGTCAGCAAATCCTATGCCGCGTTAATTATTCTGGCAATTATTATTGTGGCCTGCCTTGGTGCCAAAAAAATTGGTGTGCTAAGTAATAATGACGGGGTGCTTAAATCTAGCGATTCAGTGAAAAGCCATTAAAAGCGATTTTTAAACAAAATATGTACTAATAGGCGGGCAAATTTGCCCGCCTTGTATTATCAGAGAAGAATGTGAAAAACACCACTTGTTACCAGCGGAAGGAGTTTTTTATGTCACGCATTAAAGTTATGACTGTTTTTGGCACAAGACCTGAAGCCATAAAAATGGCACCTGTTGTACTCGAATTAGCAAAACACCCCGAATACATAACACCGGTAGTCGCAGTCACGGCCCAACACCGGGAGATGCTTGACCAAGTACTCGGTCTATTTAAGATTACTCCCAATTATGATCTAGACATTATGAGCCAGGGTCAAACTTTGTTTGACATTACCTGCCGGGCGATGCAAGGTCTCAACCAGGTATTGGCCGAGGAAAAACCGGATATTGTCCTGGTTCATGGCGATACGACGACGACCTTTGCCGGCGCGCTGGCTGCCTTTTATCACCAGACTGTAATCGGCCATGTCGAAGCAGGACTGCGTACTGGTGATAAGTATTCGCCATATCCTGAGGAAATCAACCGTAAGCTGACAGGGGCATTAACCGATATTCATTTTGCGCCGACAAGTACAGCCAGACAAAATCTGCTGCAGGAAAACGTAGATCCCCAAACAGTATTCGTGACAGGCAATACCGTTATTGATGCGCTGAAAGCTACCATTGACGCGACGTATACCTTTACTGACCCGTTATTGCAAAGTATTGACTATGCTAGCCGGAAAGTTATTCTAGTTACTACCCATCGCCGGGAAAACCTAGGTGAACCCATGCGACATGTCTATCAGGCATTAAAAGATATTGTTGATGGTTTTGACGATGTTGAAATTGTTTTTCCTGTACATAAAAATCCGCTGGTACGGCAGGTTGTTCAGGAGGAACTAGGCGGGCTTAGTCGCGTACATTTAATTGACCCGCTTGATTACCAGCCGTTTGCTAACCTTATGGCCAGATCCTACTTGATCCTTACTGATTCGGGTGGAATCCAGGAGGAAGCACCAGCCCTTGGTAAACCAGTGCTAGTCTTACGTGATACCACCGAACGCCCAGAGGCAGTAACCGCTGGCACGGTTAAGCTTATCGGCACAGACAAGGAACGGGTATATAGCGAGACCCGCGAATTGCTTGTGAATGATAAAGAATATCAGCGTATGACAAGTGCCGTAAATCCCTATGGAGATGGCAAGGCTTCCAGTCGGATTGTGAACGCTATTTTATATAGGCATAACCTGATTTCGACTCTGCCAAATGAATTTGTGGCCAGCAGTAAGTAACAAAATTGTTTTAAATTATTCAAATTAATGAAATTTTTACTGTTTTCTGTAACATAATTGCAGGATTTATTGTGTACAGTATAGAACACATAAAATGGATGTTAGCCTTTTGACGTTTTATTGCTTAAAATGATAACTTGTTGCTATTTGGTTATAATAAGCAACGAATAGCTAACAGGTTTATAAGAGGTGAAGCTATGCCGGGAAAACCTGATGGGACATGGTCGGCGCTTAGCGTGGCAGCGAACATAGGTCTTACTACGGTGGCAACAGTCGCGGTAGGGCTGTTTTTAGGGCGCTGGGCTGATGACTACTGTGGTGTTTCCCCCTGGTTTACTGTGTCAGGAATTGTACTAGGCATGCTGGCCGGATTATGGGCTACCTACAAAAAAATTGTCAAGTCATAAAGGGTGTTATTTTTGCTCAAAATGGAGTTTTCCAACAACTATACTAGTCACGTGCGGCGAGTATTGCTGCACCTTTTGGCTTGGGGTTTATTTATAACTGTTAGCACTTTGGTATCAGGTAGAGTTGGCATTTTATTGGGTTTGTTGACTGGTTGGACAAGCAGTCTGTTTTATTTTTTGCTCATGTGCCGCCGGATAAAAAAAAGTGCCGAATTACCTTCCGGACAAGCAGTGGCATCAATGCGTACAGGCTGGTTGCTCAGGTATGGCTTTATGATTTCGATGCTTGTTTTATCAGTCCATCTACCAGGTATTGATTTTTGGGCGGCAGTAGTGGGGTTATTCTCACTTCATATAGTGCTTTTTCTGAATGCCGTAGGTATTGTGGTTTCTGGGCTTATAACAAATTTAGGAAAGTCCAAAATAAACTCGTAGAAAGGAGTGAAAATGAATATGGGACATGGTGGAGGAGGCCATGAGATTGGCAGTCATAAGCTGGCACATTTTGCCGGACTTACTTTTAATATGGACACCTTAACTATGACATGGCTGACTATGGCAATTGTCATTATCTTCGCAGTGATCGCCACCCGCCGGGCAGCGCTTGTTCCTCGGGGTTGGCAAAATTTCCTGGAAATGGCTGTTACCGCCTTGCTAGACCAAATTGATAACACAATGGGGCCAAAAGGCAGAAAAATGGCACCGCTCATTATCACATTGTTCTTGTTCCTTGTTGTGGGCAATGAATTAGGTTTGGTGCCAGGATTTACCTCACCAACCAATGATATCAATACAACATTAGGATTGGCCTTGATGGTTGTTATCTTGGTACATATTATCGGTATCAGGGAAAAGGGAGCCGGTAGGTACATTAAACATTTTTTTGAACCCTATATCCCCTTTGTTATTATCAACATTATTGAAGAACTGGCGAAACCGATTACCCTATCCTTTCGTCTATTTGGCAACATTCTGGCAGGCGAGATTCTGCTCATTATTTTGGGTATGTTAGTGCCATATGTTATTCCGACAGCGTGGTTGGCCTTTAGCGTGTTTGTTGGCGTTGTTCAGGCATTTATTTTTACCATGTTGTCCATGTCGTATCTGTCCAACTCATTGAAAAATGAACACTAGTTTTTAGCTTACTCTGAAAGTCTATAACTGAACAAACAAAAAGGAGGAATTTTCTGTGGAACAAGCTATTATTATTGCGGCTTCTGCTATTGGTGCTGGTTTAGCTATTGGTCTTGCCGCCATTGGTGCCGGTATTGGTGACGGTGCAGTAACCGCCAAGGCAATTGAGGGTATGGCAAGACAACCAGAAGCAAAAGGAACTATTCTCGTAAACATGTTGATTTCTGTAGGTTTGATCGAGTCTATTCCTATTATTGCTGCCGTTATTGCGATTGTACTAGTATTTGCCAATCCATTCATTAAGTAATCTAAGCGTTATCGGGCGACTGGCAGGACGCATTATGCCTTCTGCTAGCGCTCCCCTTATACGCCGGAAAGAGGAGGGGCCCTCAATTGGTTGATTTGAATGCGACGCTTATAGCGCAAATTATAAATTTTCTTATACTTGTTGCTATTTTAACAAAAGTGGCATATAAACCGCT
>JAGGAA010000001.1 GCA_017889675.1 Bacillota bacterium
CAGCTAAGGCTGGTTCTTTTCCTTGAAATCCTGGGAACGGCCATCAGCCTAGTCAATTATCATAGAAGATCAAAGATACAGAGATTTCTTCACACACTCGTTCAATTATTCTGTCCGCCTCCTCAAGGGTTCCATTGAATTTATGAAGCACATACAAAAAACAGACGTGATAAATACTAACCACGTCTATTTTCTCAATGCACTATTCTATTAAAACTTAGCGCGTAATTGTCTACTTTCATCCCAAAGCTATTTTAAGAGTCATCATCATTGAAAGCTGCGTAAAATAACAGCTAAATAAACCGTTTAAACTACGAAAATTTAGCATCGTAACCACCATTATTAGGGCTTTGTTTTTCCCCTGTCTTCTTCTTGATCCCACAACAAGTCAAAAACCAACCGAAGTGCATCCGTAAAACCCTGACGATACACCAGTTCTTTCTCAACGGAGTAAGTCAATTCTAGGTCACTCACCATTTGGTCAAACGCCCCTTGCTCTTTCAACGGCAACAGGCGTTTTATTTCCTCCTTGCATGTAGCTGCATACCGTAAAGCATAATAATGATCATATTCCCTCTGTCTAGTTCCCGCCTTCCTTGCCTCCAATGCGAAGGAGAGCATATCATAAATATTCTCCATCCTTAAGCACACCTTCGTTTTTATTATGTACCTTATTTCACGTTATAACTTTTGAGATAGCAAGTCGACTCTATAGATATAATTATCACTATTTATTTTTGTTATAATATTTCTAAAGAAATAAATATTGGTAGATGAGCCCTAATGGGTGTAGGAAAACGGATTGTAGAATTGCGCTCCCGGAAGGGTTGGACAACCAATAAATTAGCAAATTTAGCAGGCATCGCTCAATCGGCCCTAAGATCTATTGAATTAGAAGAAAAATCGCCTACAATTGATACATTATCCCTTATTTTAGATGCTTTAGCTATTTCATTTGCTGATTTCTTCGCCGAAGAAAATCGTGAACTAACCCCTGAACTTTTCTCTTTGTTAGAAACTATCAAACAAATACCACCGGAACGAAGGGAACTTGCTCAGAGATTGTTACAATCTTTGAATAAAGATTAATACCACTTAAAAGTACAATACTGCCTTAGATTGCTGGCAGTATTACAGATGAAGGATATACACGCTAAAAATATTATTTTAAGACAAAAGTCAGAGGAAAAATCCCCTGACTTTTCTTTTAGCTCTTTTCGTAAATCGTGTTGGTTTTTTACGTATCCAGAACAGATGTTCTGTGTGTGCACTTATATCAGAAACAGAGGTGCCAACACGACCTAAAAGAGCGGTTGTGTTAGGCAATAAGAAACAGTAAAAAAACGCCGCTCCAAACTAACTAGGATTAGCGTTTTTAGCATCTACATGGGACGCAATAGCACTACTCTTAAGCAACAATAATTAGCCATTTATTCGTCTTCATTATCTTTTTGGTCTTTGGTTAATGGTTTAGCCGCCGCTGGTTGCAAATTTGGTGAAAAGCCATTTCTTTCAGAGCGGACGTAAATCCCTTCTTGCCATATTTGGAATTTGTACAGTATTACGGAAATAATAGATGCGAAAATAAATGCTATTAGGCTAGAATTAAAGTCGATAATCCCCCTGGTTCCCAACCAAGGTAAACCAGCAAAAGCATATACAGCATTAATAATGGTGTCTACAGTTAAATATAACCAGAAACGGCCATATGTATATTTTATAAGCCACATTGGCAGTATTATAAAAAGACTAAAAAAGAAGGGGTGTACTCCAACAAATGGGTAAATATTTTCCCGAATAGCCCACCACATATTGCTGATACCTGTGTTCAATGCGATTATGGACAAAATCGCAGATAATAAGCCGACAGATATATATCGTTTTATATCCTCTTTAGGCATAAATAGCAAAGTTAGCCAAGGGATAATTAACGTACCCCATAATATTACCTGATTACTCATTGTAATCTCCCCATATCATTTTGAAATATTATATTTATTATTGGGTTTCCGATAATAATTTATACCGATAAACTATTTCGAAACCCCAATCTGAATACTAGGCAATTAAGTGTTGGTCAGTGCCCCCGAACATATCGCCATTTTGTGCAATTCGTGGTACAATCAAATTAGAACACCAGTTCGGTTCGAGGGGCGATAGCATGGCAAAGGCAGAACATCTGAGTTTATTTGAATTTCAGCGAAAATTTACCAATGAGGCAACATGCGAAGAGTATATGTTTCACAAACGCTGGCCTGAAGGTTTTGTATGTCCCAAGTGCGGACATAGAGAGTATTACTACATCAAAACTCGAAAGCATTATGAATGTAAGCGTTGCAGCTATCAGGCTTCGTTGACCGCAGGCACAGTCATGCATAAATCTAAATTACCGTTGCAAACTTGGTTTTGGGCAATTTACCTGGTTGTTCATGACAAGCGTGGGCGATCCGCACTATCACTGGCAGGGCTATTTCAGCTAAATTACCGAACTACTTGGCGTCTTTTGCATAAGATAAGGCATGCCATGAAGGAGCGCGATGCCAACTACAAGCTTCTGGTATGATAGAAATGGACGATGCTTACTTTGGTTCTCCAAAGACAGGTACTGACGGTAGAGGGACGAGCAAAGCAAAGGTATCTGTTGCACTGGAAACGGATGAAAAAGGCCATCCACTCTATATCAGAATTAATGTTATAGAAGCAGTGTCGTCAAGAGAATTACAAAGAGTCGCCAAGGAATGCATTGTTCCTGGTTCAACTATTATGTCAGATGGATTAAGCAGCTATAAGAAACTCAAAGAGAATTACATCCATACCTCAAAGGATTATTATTCTGCCGGAGAAAACTTCCTGAAATGGGTACACATCGTGATTTCGAACGCGAAAGCCTTTGTATTAGGTACTTACCACGGCGGCCTGGGTCCAGATCATTTACAAGCCTATCTGGATAAGTTTTGTTACCGGTTTAATAGGAGGTTTTTCCCCAACCAATTATTCGGTAGGCTCCTACATGCGTGCATTTCTTCCTCGCATATAGTCATCGCCTGATATATGTGCGCACGCAGAACAGATGTTTGCGGTATACTGGATATACATAACCATCTGTAGGGAGAGAATGCCATGTCCACCGACAGGCTAAGCTGCTAGTTGATACTATTCTATCGCTCGATGCAGGCATGCAACGGGCGATTCATGCTGAGTTGGGCCGGCAAATCTATGGCACGGACAGTAATCCCTCTGTCGATGATATGATTCAAGACCTTCGAGAGAGCCGTTTTGCTAAGGGACCAGTCTGCCCTTATTGCGGTCAAACAACGGTGCAGCGTCACGGGTTTTATCGTACCAAGACTTCTAAACGGCAGCGATATCTTTGCACCTCATGCAATGACACATTTTCTGACCTAACTTGTAGCCCGATGGCCGGGACTCATTATCCAGAGAAGTGGGCGGAGTACATCGCTTGTATGGTCGCGAGGAAGCCCTTGAGGAAGATCGCGGAAGAACTGCAAATCCACGTTTCAACCGCCTACTTCTGGAGGCATAGGATTGCCACGGCGATTCGGCAATTGAACTTGCCGTTGCTCAACGGAATTATTGAAGCAGACGAAACCTACTATCTTGAATCCCGTAAAGGCAAGAACAGGTCAAAAAAATTGGCGACCGTCCTGCTCGTAAGCGTGGCGGCGTAGCATCCAAACGCGGTATATCGGGAGAGCAAGTTTGCGTATTGGTTGCTATGGACCGCAATAAAGAGGTTTTGACTCAGGTAGCTGGCAATGGCCGGATCAACTATAAACAAGTTGGTGCCGTGGTCACTCCCCGTTTGGGTGAAGTTACAACGCTGTGTACTGACTCCGCAGCTTGTTTCAAAAAATTGAAAAATCCAAGGCATTGAGCATGAATTTATCAATGCGAAGAAGAAAAAGTATGTGATTAAAGGCATATATCCGTTCAGAACGTGAACTCCTACCACAAACGATTGCGCGACTGGTTACGCCCGTTTCATGGGGTAGCGACCAAATACTTGGACAACTATCTTTTCTGGCATCGTTTTCTGGATGTTAACCGCAAAGTATCAAGAAATGTACTCAAAATGATCATGACGCAGGAAGCGTACAGAATGCCGGTGAAGTTAAGGGCAGTACAATTTCGCCCCTGCTTGGTCGCCGCTTAATCAAAATCTATTAGAGGAGGTGAATAGATGTCATTAATCGAACTGCGCAGGGAAATTAGTGATTTACGCACACAGTTGAACCAGGAACTTTCAGCGCATATCTACATATCAAAGAGTGAAAAACAGATTATCTTTGCACCTGTTCGCTATATGGGTTTTAGTGTAGAACAAGACGATGTAACTATCTTACCATATGGCTCTTCTCCCGCTTTAATCGGGCAAACGGCATTTTCTGTCTTGACGCAATTTAAAGTAACCAATGTAGAAAAAATTGGGGCTAACTGGGCAGCATATAAGGCTTCCGGGCTAAGAACGAAAAAGGAATTTGAACGTAGATACACTTTCATTCAACTGGGAACAACGCACCCATGCCTTTATTTTCAGATTATCGGAAACCCTGTAAGCCTAAAAAAGGAACATGCACAAGATTTGACAGTCAATGCACTTATAAGTCTGCTTTGGAACGAATTCTCAGACGAGGTTCTTGCCAACAAAATATTGCAAGTATACCAGGCGTGCATAGCGTTAGACGAACATGATTTGCTGAGTTAAGTTTGCCAAAGAGCAATCATTTGCAAGACTACCGGAACCCACTAGCAAGGGCTAGTGGGTTCTTGCATGGGCGGCACCAGTCTCTAAAACCAACAATGTTTACGAAAAGAGCTTTTCTTTTTCTAGTTGGATCGTCTGACCACCTGCTAAATAGTCCAGCGAAACATCATCGAATCCTCTTGACTCCTTGGATCGCTAGTCTTTATACTACTTCCTGACACAAGTAACATTACTGACCATATGTAACAAAAACAAGTAAGTTTCCATTATCAATAGACCGAATACTAAAGGGAGATGACCGCAATGACAACTTCCATCCTAAATCTAGTGACTAAAGCTTTAGAACTCGAACAAGAATGCTTAGCCTTAGAAGAACTATCCAGTGAATATTGTTACGCCCAACAAAATGCTCAGCAGCTAAAAGAAGAAATTCTGAATTTACTGCCGCCGGATAAGAATAAAACGTTGACTTTACTTGATGAGAAGTATATCACAATGTTTTCCGCTGGCACCAGCGTTTACTACCGTCAAGGTTTTGCTGATGCAATACGGCTGCTCGCCGAGTCCCTAACCTGGGGACCTACCAGGGATTAACGTAAACGCAAACCCTTCTTTTTATTAATGGCGGATTTTCACCCTCTTGGAGCCTCGGCAACCAGAATGAACATATCCTATCATCTGTTCGTTGAATGACTCAGCAAGCTACCGGTGGCCAGCCGCAATCGTTGAGTTACTGCTTAAAATAACATACAATCAATGTACTTATTCATAAAAAACGCATCTGTGGATAGCTCAATCGTCTCTGCCTGTCTTGCAGTCAGTTCAGATTGAAACAACAGCTTACTGCTTTGGAGTAGCATGGCTGCGCCGATACCGGCGGAATTTCCGATTAATTTTGCTTTTGGTGCAAGCAAAGGTGGAATCAATCCGATGGCAGCGGCGCTCGCAATATTCATATAGGTACCAAAACCGCCTGCTAGGAAAATCGTGTCAAGCTCATCTTCAGTAATATCACTATGATGAATCAGCGTATACATTCCCGCACAAATCGCTGCCTTAGCCAGTTGAATCGCACGAATATCTTTCTGTGTAAGAATGACTTCTCCGTCAATCCGCAAAGCTAGCTCACCGTCGGATAAAGATAAAATATCTGCTGCTTCTGCTTTTTCTTCTTCGATACGTCCGCCCTCAGTGACTACACCCATTTCAAGAAGTGCAGCCAAAGCGTCTACAATACCGGAACCGCAAATACTGCTTGGCGTCAATTTGCCGATAGTACTGCAAATAAGTTTTCCGTCAAGGAGCGTAACGGCGTGGATCGCTCCCGGTACTGCGCTGCTCCCCATTTTAATGCCGGCTCCCTCAAATGCTGGCCCCGCCGCGGTGGCACAGCATAGCATTTTCTGGTTTACCTGTAATACCATTTCCCCGTTTGTTCCAATGTCCACCAAAAGTGTGGCTTTTTGTGCCTCGAAAAGTCCAGAAGCAATGATTCCCGTTGTGATATCCGCGCCTACATAGGCGGAAATGCACCGCGGTAGATATATCTTCGTATCTGGTGAAAGGAAAAGTCCAAGCTGAGCCGGAGTTAGCATTTCGCCAAAATAGCGGTTTGGGATAAAAGGGAAAACTGCCAAGCTATTGACGGGTTCCTCACATAAGAGAAAGAGCATGGTTGTATTTCCCGTGATAACCGCACACGTAATTGCATCGATTTCTATTGCCGCACCCCGACACAGTGTTTGAATCAGTGTATTGATGCAATTTATAACTAGATGATGGAGTTCCTTTCCTTCCCCTGCAATCGCGTGCGCCATGCGGGAGATGACATCCGCACCGAACAAATTCTGCGGGTTGAGTTCAGAACACTGCGCAAAACAAGTTCCGGTTTCAAGTTGCAAGAGATATGTGACAATCGTCGTAGTGCCGATGTCCACGGCAATCCCAAAGGATTTTCCCCAAGGAAGTCGCTCAAAGGAATGCATAGTTCCTTGCATGAGAATATGTTCTTTTTTTTCTTCCGGCAACCGCACTACTACATTGCCAATCACTTTTGCCAGGCAAGCAAGCCGCAGTCCATTCCGCTTATCCTCTTCTGTTAGGAGTATTTGCTCCTGCACTGCAAGCGGCGATAAATCGCCTGACGCATAAACAAGGCACTTTCCGCAACGTCCGTTTCCTCCGCAGGGCTCCTTATGAGAGATCCCGATAGTCTTAAAAACACTTGAAAGTAATATCGGTTCTTCGCATGAAAAAACAATGGTGCGCTCTCCTTGTTTCAATGTAATTGTGATATGAAACACCTCCGTCATGGAATTGCGGGAAGTGCCCCGCGTTATGCGGGGCACTTTCATTTTACTTTTTATAGAACTCTTCCACCGCCGCAAAGAACGCGTCAATATTATCCCAGCTAGAGGCAGGGGGAATATCGCAACCAGAGGAAATCACAAAGTTTGGATGACTACAGCAGTCGTTCATAACAGAGAGCGTTTCTGTACGAACTAGTTCAGGGGTTCCTAAACGGAAGGTTTTTGCCGGACTGACGTTGCCCATGACCAGAACATCTGAGGGCATCTTTTCCACTATTTCCTTCATATTCACCGCGTCGCCGAAGTGATAACCGCATGCATCGATATCTGCAATTTCCTTGGTCATTTTGAAGGTCGCATTGCCGCAGTTATGATAAATAACAGCAAAGGTATCATCCTGAACTGCATCAATGATGCGTTTAACATATACTCCAGAGAACTCAACCATGAGTTCGGGCGAAAGCAAACCGGCTACGGGTTCCGCGATCACGACACCATTGGTTCCGACTGCCTTGTAGCCCTTGATATACTTGATAATGAATTCGGTTACTTTCTCAAGTGTAGTAGTAACCATTTCAGGTTCCTCATAACAATTGACCATGATTTCGGTCATCCCAATCAGACGACCAGCGAGAGAATATGGACCAATAACACCTGCGAAAACCGGGCGGTCTGTGATCAGTTTGACCGCTTTGGAGATCGCTTCAATGTACAGGCCTGTGCGGCCTGTGCCGACAGCAGGAACCTTCAACGCCTCCACGTCCTCAGGCTCCTGCAGGATGGCGCCGATGACCGTGGGTACTTCGTCATCAGAAACACGAATTTTCGCGCCAAATGCCTCAGCTTCAATAGAAAGATCCATCATGGAAACAGCAGCAGCGGTTTTGCAACGGTCAGCAACCATCTTCATTCCCTTGGACTGGAGATCGCTGCTAGAGATAAGCTGAGCTACGGTAATTCCCATTAACTGAACGGAGGGAAATGAGAGTACGGGCATAGCATTTTTTCTAGGTGCCGCAAGCTGATCAGCCACCCATTGCTTCATATTCATAATAATTCCTCTTTTCCCGAAATTTAATATAGAATACAGCTTGTGTACGTAATGGTTTTTGGACCGTAATAGTACCTGATACCGGACTGCTTGCAAACCCTGCTGACAAAAAGTCCATATGCCTCCATCGATGGAATCATTTTGTCTGGGAAGCGGCAGGGCGCATCAGGATAAGTGCATTGTGCACACAGCGAGCATGCACCAGAAGCCATGGGAAGGCAGTCAAGATAGCGTTTCCGAATCTGTTCTGTAAACGCCAAAAATCTCTTTTTATGTAGTGATTCGGTTTTTTGCATGGTTTCGATGTCAAAGTCATCCTCCAATGTAGCCGTGGACTGAACTAGGATACCACGACTGTAAGCGGATGCTTTTTTTGCAACATCCTCAAGGGTACCGCAAGCCGGTGGACAGCTCCAGCTACGGTTGTAGCTGCGACAGAGATCGGTGGAACACATAGATCGGACATCAGGCAGAAACTCTAACGCAAATACATTGAGCTCACCTGCCTGGGTAAAGCCGTATTCCAATGCGGAAGCAATCAGTTCGATTTGTCCCTTATTAAGCAAAAATGGCCAGCAGTTCGATTGCTTTGTCAGCAGCCGAGGCAGCATCAGGAGTGTAGGCATCTGCGCCGATAAAATCACAGAAGGTCTGTGTGACTGGAGCTCCACCAATCATGATTTTGACCTGATTACGAATTCCGGCTGTTTTGGCGGCCTCAACCACAGAGGCCATTTCCGGCATAGTTGTGGTAAGGAGGGCAGCACAGGCAATGATTTTGCAATCATTGTCAATCGCAGTTTTAACGAAGGCTTCTGGCTCAGCATCAACCCCGATATCGATGACTTCCAATCCCTTGCCCTCAAACATCATGCGGACCAGGTTTTTGCCGATGTCATGCAAGTCACCTTTTACGGTGCCCAACACGACTTTACCCTTTGACTCCGCGCCGGCCTCCGCCAGATAGGGCTTTAGCAGCTCGGTGCCTGCATTCATGGCGCGGGCAGCCACCAGTACTTCGGGAACAAAAACTTCGTTGGCCTTAAACTTTCGACCCACGATGTCCATACCGGCGAGAAGTGCTTCTTCCAGAATGGTCTGCGCGTAGACTCCTTCTTCCAATGCCTGAGGAACTAGTTGCTTGACCAGCTTGGATTTGCCAGCTTGCATGGCGGCGGAAATTTCCTCGATGATACTCATAAATCACTTTCCTTTCAGAGTATTAAATATTTTATTTTTTTAAATCAATTTCAAGGTTAATTTTTTCCGACCAGTTCCATTGCATATTTCTCCGCTTCATCAATGATAGGAAGATATGCACCAGCTACAATATTGGGGTCCAACGAGTTAACAATCTTCGCGCCGAAAAGCACATAGCCATTGTATGTTCCATACGTGTCGAAACAGCGCCTCACCTCGCCGCGCACCTCTTCTTCGCTGGCATCGGTCATGCCAGGGCGGCCATTACTGTCAAAGCCTCCGATGATAGCTATCTGACTCCCGTAATTTTTCAGTAGAGACACAATATCATTGCAGGGCTGTACCGAGGTCCACCCTTGCGCCCCGGTTTCAATAAAGTCCTCAATCAGCGCTTCTGCCCTGCCACAACAATGATACAGCGGCAGCATGCCAAGCTCTCTCACGGCATCGTTCAGTCTCTTATGGTGTGGCTTAATCAGCTTTCGATATATTTCTGGAGATATAAACAGGTTGCGTTCCATGGCGATATCGTCATAATTTGTAAATACATTTGCCTTGTAGTATGTTGCTACCTTTTCAGCTACCTTTATCTTATAGTCCGTTATCGCTATAAAAAAATCGTAGCAAACTTCCGGTTCCGTATATAGTGAGCAAAGAGCCTCTTCAAATCCCATCACCGCTGCGAGCCGCTCAAATATCCCATTCCCGCAACCATAGTCCACAACAAATTCATCTCTGTCGCAACCGCTGAGCTCCTTTTTCGCCTCCGACTCCCAGTCAAACGCGCGAATATCAGGAAACGTTAAGCTCTTCCATTCCATGATATCTTCAAGTACAAAGTTGCCCGGCTTGGGAATCGGTGCTCCGCCCCCCGAAGGCGGCGTCACCCAAGGCACGCCAAAGCCGTCGCGCCCTCCTCCTTGGGGGCCTTTTTCAAACCATGGTCCATTACCCGCACCGAAACCAACGCTGTGTACCGCGGAAAAGAATGTGGGAACAAATTCCGTTGGTCTGTGATAGAGCGCTTCCATATAATTTTCTTTGCGGTTCATCTACTAATCCCTCCATTAGTTGATCGTAATTCAAATGGACGTCTAAAAACAGGGTTGTTTTATATTTACGCATTTATTTTATTTCATCCAAAATTTTCTGTAAATTTTACAGAAACATTGATTTTTTAAACTTTGCCTTATACAATGTGTATAAGGCAATTCAAATGGGGGTAAAGTACATGAAACTATGTATAGGCATGATTGAAGACGGGCTGAACCAACGACACCTATACAAAAATTTTACGGGAGAAAATGACCCCTTTGATTTAGAGCGTTTCGAAATATACTGTAAAAGTACATACCTTTGTACCGGTGTCATATATCTAACCCTGGGAAGCTCACTGCCTGATGAACTGATCGTGCAGGATAGAGCAGCCATGATATCGCTTGGTATGCCTCCATCATTTTACACAAAGGCTCCTTTGCGGCTTCTGGTGATCGAAGAAAATATGGAACTAGCGGAACTGTCAAACGAAGTCGGCCGCATCTTCTTCGAATACAACGCACTTGAGCAGAGGCTGCAAGATTCCGTTAATGACGGTAGAAGTATTCAGTATTTAGTAGATCAGTTCGCTCCATATATCAAGAACAGCATATCCGTCCTTAATTCTGAATTTCGAATGCTTGCAACCTCCCACGGGCCAGAAGCAGATGAAAAAATACTAGAAATTCTTTCTCTTACCGATACCGGTATGATACTGCCGGAAATCGTTAAGTTTTTTAAAAATGATACTAATTATGCCGAAGCAAAGAAACGCAGAGGGCCTTTCATATACGAGGCAAGTATATTTCCATGGCCTACCCTTTGCATGAATATCTATCATCACAATGAATATGTGGCCCGTGTAACAATATCGGAAAATCAGAATCCATTCAGGGAATATGAAGCGGAACTTCTTAATTTTTTCACATCTTTCATCCAACGAATCTACAATTTTTCAGAAACCGTCGGCGATATCATGCCGCATCACCTTATGGCAGAACTCTGTGTCATTCTGCTGCAGGGAAAAACCGTGGAAAGCGGACGTCTCTGCGGCTGTCTTTTAAATCGAGGATGGGAAATTAATGACAGCTATCTCTGCGCGTGCGTCCTCCCCAGTGAACGGGACTATTACAATCGCACAGTAACCTATTATGCACGTCTCATCAGTCAGGAATATCCAGGATCCTATGCATTCGAATTTAACCAAAAAATCATGATTGTGATTAATCTTAAGTACTATGACAATTCTGATGAAACGTTCATTCATTCCAAAATTGAGGTAATGAGGGATCTTTATTTCCGCATCGGCTTCAGCAATCCTTTTCACAATTTCGAGGAATTGAAAGCATATTATACGCAGGCTGAAATAGCCCTGCGAGTAGGTCTGGAGTATTATCCTTTGCTCTGGTATCACAGATTCTCAGACAGAGCGTTGCTTTATATGCTGTCCAGATTAAAAGGGGAACTAGACGAAAAATATATCTGTTCGCAAGAACTACTGACTCTGGAGCAGTATGACAAAGAAAATCAGACCGATTACTTACATACACTTAGGACATATCTCGACAACGGTATGAACACCGTACAGACCGCCAATGCTTTATTTATCCACCGGGCAACAATGATCTATCGCTTAGATCGCATCAAAATACTGACAAAGATCAATTTCAAAGACCCAGAGCGTATGCTGGGCATTTCCATTTCACTCAGGCTGATTGAGAATGCTAAGTCGCATATACCGGAGATAGAATGAATGTATTGACATACTAATGACTAATATGTCTGGGTGGTGAATATGAAAACTATATAAAAAAAATTAGTATATGAAAAAAGCAATCCTACCAAAGGTTTATTTTTTACAATCTCTAAGGAATTGTCAAGCTAAGCGCAACACCCACCCGAAAATAATTCCATAATTATATATTCCTATGATTTAAATAATCACCCCTTGACTCACGTGACACAGGGACAACATACCTGTCCCTTTTCGTAAGATCAATTCCCTAAGCAAAAGTAGAGCTCCTGCCAAATTAACAAAAATTTGACAAGAGCTCTACTTTTTTCGCCATTACCAATGATACGGCTCGCCTCTGCTAATCTTAAACGTTAATTTTAATAAATAATACTAAACTTCGTCTGGTTATTTTTTCCATATTTTCGAAATAGCTCACTCACAAAGTGCTTCGCCCCAATTCTCACGGGCCGGAGCATCTAACAATATTTAATACCCCACCCCTCGGCGGGGGTAATTTCGTGTATTTGTATGTCGCTAAACGAACGTTCGACATTATTTTGTACGTCTATGAGAACATAAAAACACATTTGTTAAATTTCTAAAAACCTGCGAAGCCTTATATATCAGGCTATTTCCGTTGTATCAACGCAACACACTCCACGTGTGTTTTGATAGAAAGATAATACTAATCCGCAAAATAGGAGATTCGCGAAAAGGTTCGACCCCCTTATCACAAAGGGGTGGTTTTGTTTGGCGGGTTATACTATTACGCAAAATTGCTACATACTTGATTTGTAAGTAAGCCTAATGCAATCCTAGTTCCCTGTGTTCTACCGTTTCAGGCGGTTTTATCCGCCCCCCCGTTGTGAGGTCGGCTCGGAGAAACGCCGAGGACGATATCCTGTGTCAGGATTGCTGAAATTCCCCCAGGCGTTTTGTGACGTACAAGTAGTAATATAATGCCGCGTGAATAATCAACGATAGAGTAAACGTATATAAGACATTCCACCCAACGTAGACAAGCATTCCTTGGCGCAAATAATACCAGTGAACCACAGCAGCAAAAAAAGCAAAGACGCCTATTGCCAAGGCAATTTGGTAAAATTCATTGCTTTGGCTCGTCCAATAGCAATAAAGAATAACTAGTGGTATCCACGCAGCCGACAAAAACAGCGGCATTCCGGCTAGTGCGATATCCCCGCCAAAGAAACTCCAGTAGCCGAATACATTGTGCATTAGGTATGTAAGTACGAGCGCCAAACCTAATCCTCCGACGAGGCCCATTCCCCAGAATCGTGAAATGCCCTTTTTAGGTACCAATATATACAAGATGCCTACGCCGACAAAAAAAAACAATGGTCCCGTAAAAATACCAAGCATTTTTCATCACCCCTGCATTATTCTTCCCTCTGAGAAACTTCTTATTTACCTAAATGTCCAGCCAGTATTTGGTGGATTTTAGCTGAGCCCTCTGCAGAAAATTTCAAGTATGCTGTGCGTTGGCTGTAGCAGACTAAAGCCGGGAGACGTTATTATGCTTATAGCTGGTGGTTGCAGCAACTGCAAAAATCTCTTGGCAAACAGGCAAGACTATGTATTGTACCATAGCGGCCCAAATCCACCTTGAAAAACATCCTGATCACGACATACTAATCATGGAGGTAATGACATTACGCTATCAACTCTATGCGACACTACCAATTGAGGCTCGGGAGGCAAAATATGAAAAGAAACTTCTGGAGTCAATGTCGTCGATTCTTCCGTCCGCGAATTGATTCTACCGTCGATGAAATGCCTCCGGCTATGAACACGCTTTATGAGGGTTTGAAGCAGAACGCCACCCTTGTCATTGTACCCAGCACTGCAGTCGAATCCATGCAACTGGGTGGTTTAGCCAGGTTAACAGCTATGATTTTGGAAATCCAGGGATCCGCCGCAAATGGGCAGCAAAACCAGCCACTTAGTGGTTTCGGGCCGATACCAGCCTACAGGTTGCCCAAACATCTTCTGTAATAAGTTGCTCTGGCAATCGTCGGATTCGTTAGTAGCGCCGTTGCATCCGGTAAGAATTCACTTCTAGATTATCCTCTAAACGCCGTAATACCTATCTGAATCGGCGGTCAGATGTATCGCCTGGTCTAGTGCTGCCCTTACCGAATGAATGGCGTATACCCATCCAGCGCACAATAAATGAAAAAGAGGTCATCACATGGACAGACTGGCATTAATCCTTGTTATTGTCGGAGCATTGAACTGGCTACTTGTAGACTTGTTTCAATTTGATCTGGTCGCCACCATCTTCGGTGGGCAATCTTCATTAATAAGTCGCGCTATCTACACTCTGATTGGACTGGCAGGATTGTGGGCAATTTCCTTAGTCCTACGTGATCAGAGCCAAGCGTAAACACAACAAAGAAGGCTGGAATTTTCCAACCATTTTAAAGGCAGCGAAAAAATCGGGACCGTCTCTCATTAATTTTTTGCAGACGGGGCAAACCAACTTTTGGCGTCATGAAAACAAGGAAAGGGTGAATATGATGCATTTTGTTCCCAGCCGCGTTTTTTTTGAAACGACAGCCATGCCATGTATTATCTTTTGGGGCGAAAGATTTACGACCATCTTAATGCGTTGAAGGTCCCGATTCAGATCACCGGTCGCACAGCAGAGTAATGGGTTTCCCGGGAAGACAACTATGGAAGCCTACCGGGAAGCCAAGCGGACGCTGGTAGTCGGGGTCAGAAAGAAAGTTAATTTCGCGTCCTGTAAGCCCTCTGCGCATTATCAGCTGCCGCTGAATACCAGTTGCCCTGGGATGTGCGAGTATTGTTATTTAGCCACAACACTTGGCAAACGGCCGTATCTTAGGGTGTACGTCAATATTGAGGAAATATTGGCCAAAGCTGGAGACTATATGACTCAACGTGCCCCGGAGATTACCGTTTTTGAAGGGGCGGCGACGTCAGACCCCATCCCTACTGAATATTTGACCGGACTACTCTATAAAACCATCGAGTTTTTTGGCGACCAACCGCTGGGCCGCTTTCGTTTCGTGACAAAATTTAACGACGTTAATTCCCTGCTTACAGCCCATCATAACGGCCATACACGTTTCCGCTTCAGTTTGAACGCCCCCAGCGTTATCCGCATGTATGAACACGCTGCCCCACCACTAGACGAACGGGTGGCAGCTGCAGCCATGGTAGCCCAGGCGGATTATCCCCTTGGGTTTATTATCGCACCGATTTTTCATTATCCGGACTGGCGGCAAGAGTACAAAGGACTTTTCTCCAGCTTGGCGAAAGCCTTGCCAGAAACGGCTAGACGGGATTTGACCTTTGAGATGATTACCCATCGGTTTACCAAACGAGCCAAGACCAACATTACTGCTATTTTCCCCCAGACTACTTTGCCAATGCCGGAAGATGATCGTACGTTCAAATTTGGCCAGTTCGGCTACGGCAAATATGTCTATTCCCTCTCTGCAATGGCTGAGATGAAGACTTTTATGATGGAGCAGATTGGGCAGCACTTTCCGGAAGCGAAGGTGGAGTATTTTGTGTATGTGTACTTATCGCCACAAAACGCCGCTTCCGCTCGCCGGTTTTTTCGGCAGTATAGTATCTTTCACCCAATCACCTCGGCTAACGCAAGGTCGCACAAGCCAGACCGGCACGCAAAAAACTTCATTTGGGTCGCTGCATTGCCCAAGCAGACAAATAAACAGGATCAGTATATCTAAAAATCTTTAGTTCAGACAATCCCATCAGCTTCTTGGCTTAGCGCTAAATCACGCATCTAATCGACTTTTGTGCAAAAACTAATCACATCTTTTTTACGGAGTGATTCTGTTATGACTGACAATACAATTAGCCCACTTCAACAATATATAACCAAAACGGCAGCAAATAATGAAGCCATTTTGATTGGTTACGCAAATATTAAAAAATTGCATTCAATAGCTATTATTCTAGGTTTTCATTACTCAGATACATCGTATTTTAAAAACACGTTTGGAATAGCCCAAAGAATCTACGAAGTTAACGCAAAAAGTAATGTTGTTCTTGATAAGTTGAGATCTATTCTCAAGAAAGAAAATCATACATCCTACGATAAAAGTGTTTTTTCCGTATATGGCGATATGCGCCCCTATATAGAGGCGGCAGGATTAGGTGGGTTCGGGAGAAATGGGCTCATCGTGAATAGTCAATATGGCTCTAATCTTCTATTTTCCATGTTACTTACGGATGCACCTTTTGAAACAGAAGAAATCCACCGCGGTTCTTATCAACCTTGTACCTATTGTAAAAGATGTATTGATGCTTGCCCTGTTAATGCTTTTGAAAACAATCAATTTAATACCTACAAATGTTTCATTTCGTCCCTTAGAGGCTGTAAGGAATGCGTAACTCATTGTCTAAATGCTAATGGAATGGTCGGTAATTGATGTCCCTTTATTACATTCTTTTTATGCCCAAGGTGGAGCTAATCGACCACCCCGTTAATATAAAAATCTACCATGTGTCAGTGGTTCCATGTTCATAAAAGGTAATATTTCATATGACATCTATCAGGAAGAAGCAATTGGTGCAGTTTTGAGACCGAAATAATAGAGGATCAGCAACTAATATGGCTACTGATCCTTTTGTATTACTTGTCAACTGGTTGAGCGTATAAACCTTTCCTGCAGTGAGTGACTGGTATCCGAGATTCGCTGTTGGCGGAGGAACTGTTTTGCCTATTCAATAAGCTGCTCTCCTTTGTGGTTAGAACTAAGAGTATCTTTTATCTAACACCGCTGAATTGGCATGACACTAATAATCTGCTGGCATCGTATAAAAGTCTCCACATGTCCAGTGTGCAATACAATGTGGTCACATTCAACTTCCAGCAATCTTCCGAATGTTGAATTTCGAGGTGTCTCGACTACTACATACATACCAACATATGGCATTAATCTATTCAACCAAGACGGTTCAACCGGGGTAACTTTTTCAGGCAACCGAAACTCGGGCCTCATTATTCAATAGCCTCCTTTTGTGTGGCAGTATTATGTTACATAATATGCAGAAGAATAATTATTAGCTCCCTGCATTGAAATATTGTTCAGATGATTTTGAATGCCACCGGTTGCGGACACAAAGAGGTATTACTATATAAAGATCCACTTAAAAAACGGGCCAAGTATCAAAAGTTGGCTGCATTAGAATAACTACTTCTTGCCCAACCGAAGCTGGCCAACCTAACCTCAAATTATCCATTATTCTTATCAAAGCACTCTAAGAAATTATTTTATTTCACACTCTGTTTTTCCTATATACAGGAAGAAAATTTCTAAATATATAAACCAATATAACTAACCCTGCTCCAGCGGTAATCCTTTTGAATCACGGATTGTCTGCTTCTGCTGCACCACTTGAACGTACCCGTTATACATGCCCTTCAAAATCTAGGATTTTCAACTCGACAAATAGCACCAGGCCGGACGGCATCAAATTTTTTGTATCAAACGCTGGAAGTAATATTCCTTTTGTTTACATGATAATCTTCTCAGCCACACACTAAAGAGCTTCTCCCCGTTTATTCTAATAAACCATCAAAATATAATTACCTATATCTTAAAACGAGCTATCATCTGATTTAAAGCATTTGCCTGCTCTAATATACTCTGAGCTTCATGAGCAATTGATTGAACCGCTGCCGTCTGTTCTTCTGTTGCAGCAGCAACTTGTTCAGTTGACGCTGCACTGCTTTCAGAAACACCTGCGACTTTACTGATTGAACGAGATACTTCTTCAGCATTACCATTTGCTTGTTGAGTTTCTATTGCAATTTGTTGAATTCGCGAAATAAAATCATTGATAGATTGATTAATTTCTTCAAAAGATGATTTACTGACATCGGCAGATACTGCTAATTCATCAACTTTAACTTTGCTAACTGAAATTTCTTTAACAGCTTCTTCGGTTTTTTCTTGAATCTCCTGAATTAATTTGGCAATCTCTTGACTAGATGATCCTGCTTGTTCCGATAGTTTACGTACTTCGTCGGCAACTACAGCAAAACCACGACCATTTTCACCAGCACGGGCAGCTTCAATAGCCGCATTCAAAGCTAATAAATTAGTTTGACCCGCGATCCCTGTAATTACCTCAACAATTTGACCGATTTGTTTCGATTTATCAAACAGCTCTTCAATAGCAGAATTAACGCTATCAGTTGCTCGATGATTATCCTCCATTATCCCTGCTTGTCTAATAACTGCTTCTCTACCCAAATCTACCGCCTCACGGACCTTGTCAGCAGCCCCGTTTGCGCTTGTTACATTTTGGGTGATAATATTTATTGATTTAGTCATACCACGAACCATGCTGGCACTATTTTGAATAATATCAGCTTGTTCAGTAGAATCTTGTGCCATTTCAGTAATAGTCGTAGCAATCTGCTCAGATACTTGTCCAGCTTCTTCCGAAGTATGTCGCATATCCGTCGCTGCACTAACCAAATATGCCGTTAAATTTTTAACCTCTTGTATCAAATTATGAAGATTATTTCCCATTTGATTAAACGATTGTGATAATACGGCAATCTCGTCATTCCCCTTTACAGATGTTTTAACTGTTAAATCGCCATCCGCCATTTTTCTGGCATTATCAGTTAAATCCAAAATGGGAGCAACCATTTTTCGCGCTAACAAAACCGTACAACAAGCCATAATTACTAAAACAAATAAATCAACACCTATATATGTATTTCGTAATCCTATAAGCGGGGAATATACATCATCTTGCAATACTGTAAAAGCTAAAATCCAACCAGTGCTTGGTATTTTTCTAAATACTGTTATCTTTTTTTCATCATTAAGAGTATATTGTACCTTTCCCGCCCCACCATTTAACATTTGCTGAGCAATATCCTTTAATTGCGGGTTTTCCGCAAGATTAGTGGAAAGTAGTTTTTCATCAGGATGGGCTAATACCACTCCGTGAGCATCCATGATAAACGCATACCCTTTTCCATCTAGTGTGTCTTTCTTGATCATATCTGATAATGTTTCCAGAAGAATATCTTCAGCAATAACACCTATTATATTCCCTTGTTCATCCTTTATTGGTAAAGAAGGTGATACACAATATTTTTTTGTAGTTGTGTCAATATAGGGATCGCTAAAGCCAACCCCATTTCTTTGAACAGCAGCTGTATACCACCCTCTTTTCCGAGGGTCATAGTTGGGAGGCATCGGCGAACCTTCACCATGAATAAATCGCCCATCAGCAGAAAAGCCAAAATAAATATCTGAAATGCTTGAATCCTTTTTATCTAATTTAAAATAATAGTCGGGAACTTCCTTATTGCTTTTGCTATTTATAATAAAAGCAATATCTTCAATAGTCTTAGTTTTGTTAAGCAGCCAGGCATCTAATTGCTGTACTCGTTGATCAGCAATGGCTCCCATTTTAAAATCAAGATCTTCCACTAGTTGTTTATTTGCATTCCAATACCCAATGCCAGAAATAGTCAGTAGTACAATACTTGTCAACAACAAAATATACATCGTCAATTTCACTTGTAATCTCATATATCCTCCAATAAATGATGTGATTTAGTCCAATTTTACCAGCATTCATTTTTTATAGTGGTTCTATTAGCCACCCCACATCCTAATTCTGTTATTTCTACTCCAGAACTACCTCCATTATTTCATATTCCGCTTCAATATTGGTTATAGCTTAATTAACTTATTCTTAACATTTAAAATGACTTGACTAATACTACTGCCTTTCGTACTCAAAACGCGTTCAAAGCCCCTGGATTCCTTGCAACGATATAAAAAACCACTTTTGTGTTCTAATTGTTTATTCCTTCATGAGTCACATATAAACAATGCCATAATAATTTTAAAAAATAAAAAACGGTATGGAATTAACCATACCAACTAAAAAATTCATAATGTGCTTACATCCAATGCCAATCATTACACAACTATTACTATCCTTCGATTAACTGCAAAATCTCAATACATCGGCCAATTATTCTCAAAATCAATTAGATCCTTATAGATAAGCAACGTCCTTTAAATTACGCCAATTTATCCACTTGCTTACTAGGTTCATTTTTCTTAATTTTTTCTTTTAACTTTTTCTTTTGATCTTTTTTACATTTTACCGCACTAGTACTTTTCTCTTTTTTATAGTTTTTTATGGTTTTAATCGCAGTAAAATAATCTGCAACGACTTGTTTAGAAATTTCACAAATATTGTCGCCACTTGATTTCGATACAGCAAGAACAGCTAATTCGTTTAAAGTAGAAACATCTTTAAACTTTTTCCCCACTTCAACACTCTCCTTCATATTTTTACTAATTAACCCAACATTAATGTTATTAAGCTGAGACAGAGTGATAATTTAAAAATGAAATAAGTTGTTCGCAAGTACACTGATTAGTCAACACTTCGCTAGCAATTTTTTCAATAGCTTCAGATTTGACAGTCACATCTATAAGATGTCCGGCAAAGCAACTGCTAAAAATGAGCCGAGTTTTTTCATCAATAGATTCCTGCAATACCAATTGCCAATATCCTTTTTTGTTCATATATCTTCTCCTAAAGTACATTTCTGAAAATATATTAACATATTTTAAAAACATTTTTATATTTCCTTAATAAACTTAACAAAAGTTTAACATTTCCATTTACTTTTCTAAAACAGCCGGCAGTCTCTTGTACGTTTCCCTTACCGTCGAACTATCGATGAAACCTGTTTCTTATGATTTATCGGGCTAACGCTAAAACTGCTCATACTTCTCGTCTGAACCTCAAGAAGATGCACCTTCCGGATTTTTCGGACAAACTCTGGGCTAAGCGTAAACCTTTGAATAAAGACTTACAAACAAAACTGCCTCAGTCCCTGATTTCACAAGGGTCGAGGCTGTTTTTTATCCATTACCAGTGGTACGGTTCTCCGCAGCTAATCTTGAACAAAGCCACCAACGGCCCTCATCATCAAACAAATTAACCTACTTAGACATTGTGTATCTACTTATGAGGCCAAGAATGCTTAAACAAGGCGTTCTTGGCCTTTTTAAACAAGAAAATAACCTAAAATTAACGTTACTTGCCTTGTTTCAACACTAAAGCATTAATACAATGAAGGCGACACCAGTAAAATACTGACGATTGAGGTGTACTATGGAAAATACAGATGCTTTGCTATTTTGCTTTATCAATCACACGCACTTGCGCAGTAAAGGTTTGGATTGGTTCATGTTCTCTCTCACTCAGTTCGGTCAAGGTTGGTTGGTCCTTATATTGCTGACAGGAGTTTACTTTGGCAACAATTTTGAAGGCTCCTGGTATGCAGAATCTTTTGTTACCGTCTTGGCCGCAGGAGTAATCTGTCAAATTATAAAAAAATACCTACCCCGTTCAAGACCGGTATCTGTCCTCCCCCATGTAAATGTCCTAGGTAAAAGACTTGCTTCAGGCTCTTTTCCGTCCGGGCATACCGCTACAGCATTTTCTTTAGCTATAGTATTCAGCTCTCATTGGGAGATTATGACTCCCGTATTACTATTTACGGCTAGCCTCATAGGAGTGACGAGGATATATGTTGGGGCACATTTCCCGTTGGATGTCTGTTGCGGAGCAATTATCGGGCTGACCACTTCCAGCCTGGTATTAACTTTCTTACATATTGCCCCCGCCTACAACATCCAGTATCCGTTTACCCTGGTATTTGGCACAATTCTACTGCTTGCCTTATCTTTACCGTTTTTGGGCGGTTACACATTTGCGAAAATGGCGCAACGCCTTAGAGAGAAAATAGTCCGGGTACAAGTAGTCTTACAGGGGAGATGATTCATTGCTAAAAATGTTGATCAAATTTGCTTTAGTGGGACTGTCCGGAGTGGGATTGAACATGGCAGTATATGCCTACCTTCTTTCTTTAAATGCCGACTATTTAACTGCAGCTATTTGCTCCTTTAGCGTTGCAGTCACTAATAACTTTGTTTGGAATATGTTATGGACTTTTAGAGGACGCGCCAAAGAGAAAAACGTCCTCAAAAAATACGTTAACTTTTTTGCTATTAGCTTTATAAACCTTGTGATTAATCTTTTCGTCTTACACGCATTAGTTAAATATAGTCAAGTCGATGAAAAGCTATCCCAACTCCTATCTATTGCCGTAGTCTGCGGCTTAAACTTCCTATTGAATTATCGTATTACATTTGGTGAAAAGAGCACTAAGCAACAAAAGGAGGCTCCTTTATCTTATGAAGCTAATTGTTATACCCACTTACAATGAGCGCAATAACTTAGCCCAACTTCTGCACTTGATTTACCAGCAGGACAAGACTTTTCACGTTCTTATCATTGATGACAATTCACCTGACGGTACAGGTGAATTAGTTCATGAACTCATACAAAAAGAATACCCTGATAACCTGTTTTTGCTAACGCGGCCCGGAAAGCTCGGCCTGGGAACAGCTTATATTGCCGGATTCCAATGGGCATTAGAGAGAGATTATCAATACATTTTTGAAATGGATGCTGATTTTTCCCACAATCCAAAATATTTGCCCCATTTTCTTGCCGTTGCTGAAAATTATGACTTGATACTCGGCAGCCGCTATGTTCCCGGTGGCGGAGTCACCAAATGGAGTATGCTTCGCCGGCTTATCAGCTACTGTGGAAGTTTATATTCCCGTGTCGTCTTGGGTATTCCTTATAAAGATCTAACCGGCGGCTATAAATGTTTTCGGAGGAGAGTATTGGAAACTATCCTATTGGATGACATTCGTTCAAATGGCTATTGTTTTCAAATTGAGTTAACGTATCGCGCTTTTCTCAAGTCCTTTACCATTCAGGAAATACCGATTGTTTTTGAAGAGCGGGCGGCAGGATACTCAAAAATGTCTTGGAAAATTTTCTTCGAGGCGTTTTGGATGGTCTTAAAACTACGAGCAGCAAAAAGCCGTCTAAAATCATTAGAATTCAAGCAGATACTTCCTAAAAAGGAAACGTTAACTCACCCGTAACCAGCATGACTCAAGAAGGAGCCAATCTCAAATGCATGCAAAATCTCCCTCATTCATAATTTTATTAATTATCATTGCCAGCACTTTACTTCGAATTACTTTAGCCGAATCTATAGGGCTCGGAGTGGACGAGTCTTATGTAGTCGCAATTGCCCGTAATCTCAGCCTGAGTTATTTCGATCACCCCCCGCTGCATTTTTGGATAATTTGGTTGACGGCTCACCTTACCGGCAGTGAAAACGCATTAGTACTTAGGCTTCCGTTCATTATTTTGTTTACCGGTACTACTTGGATGATGTACCGACTCGGAAGTAAGCTTTTTGGCGAATGGGCCGGAGTTTATTCTGCTTTGCTGTTGAACGTATCCGCTGTCTTTAGTCTTAGTACCGGCAGCTGGCTCTTGCCAGACGGACCGTTAATGTTCCTGATGCTGGCAGCTGTTTTAGTGCTAACGGAAATATTTTTTGAATCTGAATCCACTTGGCGCCATTGGTTCGCAGTTGCTTTGCTAGTTGGGTTTGGTATGCTGGCAAAATATCATGCAATCTTCCTGGCCTTAGGCAGTTTGCTTTTTCTCCTAACTTCTAAAGCCCACCGCCGCCTGCTCTATACTGCAAAACCATATTTTGCTGCCGGGACTGCCGCGATTGTATTTCTGCCGGTAATACTCTGGAATAAGGAACATCACTGGATATCCTTTTTATTTCATAGTGCCAGAGGAACTGCAAAAGGATTCTTTCCATTGAAAATGTTAGCAAACATTGCCGGACAAGCGCTATGGATTCTGCCTTGGATTTGGCTACCTTTGATCTCGATTTTACTTAAAAGAAGTTTCGACGGTCCAGGCAATCCCACATCCCTGCAAAACAGACGCTGGTTTCTATGCTGTTTGGCCGTTGGACCAATTGCTCTTTTTACAGCGGCAACATTGTGG
The DNA here is from genome assembly GCA_017889675.1 of Bacillota bacterium. Classification (GTDB taxonomy): domain Bacteria; phylum Bacillota; class Negativicutes; order Sporomusales; family Sporomusaceae; genus Sporomusa. The sequence continues at coordinate 24,027 of JAGGAA010000001.1, forward strand.
GGGGCACAGGGACTATTTCATTGGCAGGCACCCGGATATCTTGTAGCAATTCCTTTACTTGGCCAGGCTGTAGCCGGCTGGACACAACAAGGCAGTAGAATAACCCAGATTTGGCTTACAGGTACGGTTTCTATATTTCTGGTATTAGCCACCGTGCTCGGCATTCATACATCAACCGGTTGGCTGCGGCAGATTCAGCCCCAATGGTTTGTTTCCGGCGATCCGACCACGGAAGCACTAAACTGGTCTAATCTTCCACCGTATCTGAAAGAGCATGGACTATTTGATTCCTCGGCAAAATTTGTAGTTGCCGCCCACTGGATCGACGCAGGGAAAATAGATTATGTATTAGAGGGTAAATTTCCGGTTTTGTGTTTAAACAACGAACCTCATCACTTCGCCTTTCTTCATAAACCGAATGATTTTAAGGGTAAGGACGCCCTTATTATTGGCCGAAAAGACGTTATTGAAAAAGCACTTTCCCTATATCAACCTAGGTTTGCATCCATAAAGTTCATAGGAACGCTGCCTATCACCCGTGCTGGAGTACCCGAGTTTGATCTCGCCGTATATTACGCCCATGATTTCAGCGGAACATTTCCAATGCCCTATGAATAATCACGTAAAAGGGGGATATGACAATGATGAACGTTTTGTTAGCGAATCTTAGTCAGAAAGACGTCCTTAAGGCTACTTTGCTTGCGTTCTTTGTAGGCGGAACCACAAGTATTTTTGTTCTCACCCTGCAACCAACCGACAGCTATACAGTTTGGTCTATTGGAAACTTCTTGGGCAATACCGGAAATGATCTTTTTTTGCTCCTTTCCAATTTGCTTATTTTAGGCTGGGCTTGGCGCAGGCGGCTGACAAGCGTCATTAAACTCACCTTATCTCTTGACCTATCAGTTTGGATTTTGGTACAAGGCCTTAAGCTGATTCATTTGGGACACTGGTATCTACGTCCTAACGGCGGAGCCGGCGGCTTTCCAAGCGGGCACGCTGCCCATGCTTTCGGTATGGCATTTTTACTTTCTCTGTACTTTCCGCGTTTTTCCTGGTTGTGGTACTCCTGCGCCGCTGCCATATCCTGGTCAAGACTGGAAACAGAGTGGCACTCAGGATTGCAAATTACTGCCGGGATTATACTGGGTACATTCCTGGTCTGGGGACTTGTAGTTCGCTGGCTGACTCATCCTGATTATGAAGTTATTCAATCAGAACCATTACATTCGCCACTTGCCATTTCACAATCTTATGCTGCAGAATAGCCATTAAATCCCTTACATTTTTCGTAGAAACTTTTCGATATTTGCCGATTATCTCTGGCTTGAGGACAGCCTCGTCTGCCAGTTTTTTCTTGGCGTACACAAAAACCTTGATGCATTTTTTTTATTACACCAAGGTTCGTTACATAAAATAATGCTGCTGCAAAATTAAGCAGCATGTATAAGCATGCTAAAATGCAAGGCTAACACCATAGCTGATGAACACCGACTAATATCAATAGCAAGCCAGAAATTGCTGTAGTGTAGTATCCTAATTTCTTAGCGGCATATTTTTCACCAAAATACACCCCCAATAGTATAGTGATAAAACTAACTACCCCAACTAAAGCTGATTCCCACAAAGAAGATATACCAATTGCCCCCGCATCGAATCCGCCTGCCAGTGCATTTACCGATAATGCTACCCCAAGCAATATCGCTTCCCACGGGCCAATATCTCTTGAGCTATCAATATCGGCCCGTTCCGGGTAACGCAATATTTCCGTAGGCCCAACATATATTTTTATACTAAATAACTGTAAATTCATTACTGGTTGCTTAGCTTTTACTGCTAAAACTATTGGCTGCATAAGTATCCATACTCCTACACCACATAATAGGACAGCTCCTATAATAGCAGCTATTTGGTGGCTTAAATAAACACAGATTAATTCACCCGCTTTGGCTGATAACCATGTCGCTATAAAAGATATTACGGCGATTGTCAGATTGGCCATAAAAGATACCCGAATCCTTTGAATACCGTAAGCTATGCCTACCCCAAGATTATCCAAGTTAGCGGCTGAAGCAATAACAACACTAAGCAATACATAGCCCAAGCTCTATACCTCCTACGAATTGTGCGGCCTTAGTCCATAAAAATACTGTACTCAGAACGTTTATACCTAATTTTCAGGCTGAATCTCAGATCCCATATGCTGACTTTCTGCTTGGACAACTTCATCCTGTCTTAGAGTCTCTCTCGCTTCGCGCCCAATGCTTTTGATAGATTCAACACCCGAAAGGACTCCCGCTATTCCTGTCACCGCCACAGACCTTAACCCCTTCCTCACACCCGGAATAGCCAATGCCAGAGTAATACCTCCTACAACTAGTCCCAAAGGAGCTACTCCTTGCAATATTCGCGAACCATAGCGTAACATAAAACTCCTCCTTCGAAAAAAGATTTTAAATTATTATTATCACTATTAACCTTCTCTATACTGGTTATTAATGATAATAATTTTCTTAAACACCAGAGAAGCAAAAAATAATTATTCAAACTATCAATTTTTGATTATTTTTCTCCAAATCATAATAAATTCCCCAAAACGGTTAAATTAATCCAAACGAGCCGTTTGCATCCCTTACTGAACTTCAGTATTATTTTAGTAAGAAATATAATTTATTTATAAGGAACGCATCAAATCTTAGAAAAGAAGAGAGGAATAGCTTCCATGCCGGACTATAAAAGCCATTGGGAACTTAAGCTGAACCACTCCCTCGGTAATAAAACACGTCTTCTCTTTGCCAGCACAAATCGGCGATATCTTGTCGATATTACCCTCCAATCTTCAATCACTAAACAAATAATCCAACACGTTTTAGCAAACACTTGGAATGGCGACGAACTTATTGATTATCTGAATTCTAAAGTAGCTAATGAGGCAACTGTGGCTTTATAAGCAACACAAATGTTAGGAAATCCAATCAACTTTGTTCCAAAGGTCATAACACATCAACGCCCCACGCCAAAAACACGTCTTGCTTTTGTACAAGACGTGTTTTTGCTTCCTAACCACGTTCAAATCAGCTTGGGCTTGCACGGTGTGACTGTTTCCAACTGTAACGCTGGCACTCCTGCCAACATCTTGGTTAATCCTAAATCCAAGATTGCCGATGCGGAGGCAACCATAAACGCGATTAACCACTCGGATAAAGTAATTCCAGTTGTACCGAGCACAGGCTGTAGAACCGGAATATAGACAGCGCCAGCCACCATCGCCATGGACAAAGCTACTGCCCCGACCAACCAGCCATTACTGAACAATCCCACCCTGCCGGAATGCTTTTCTAAACGACAATCAAAAATATGAATAAACTGGCTTATCGCTAATTCAACCAACACTAAAGTCCGAGCTGCTAATAGATTACCACCCAATTTCAGTCTCCAATAAAATAATCCTAAACTAGTTAAACCAATACTTATCCCCCTGCTAAGAATCTTTCTGCCTAGACCTCCGTCAAAAACACTTTCACTAGCGCTTCTTGGCGGCTGTTGCATAATATTGCGAGCCGGAGGATCATTCACCAGAGCAATGGCTGGCAATCCATCTCCCACCAGATTAATCCACAACAATTGAATCGGTATGAGTGGTAACGGTAATCCAGTCATTACGGCCAAAAGCATAAGCATTACTTCCCCAATATTCGTAGCAACCAAATAACGAATTGCTTTTCGTATATTGGCATATATGGACCGTCCCTCTTCCATTGCTTTTACAATGGTGGCGAAATTATCATCCGCCAACGTAAGACTGGCGGCTTCCTTAGTTACATCTGTCCCCGTTAATCCCATTGCGATCCCTATATCCGCCGCTTTTATCGCCGGTGCATCATTAACACCATCTCCAGTCATTGCAACGATAAATCCTCTCGATTTTAAAGCCGTAATAATCCGTAGCTTATGGTGAGGTGATGTCCGGGCATAAACCGACACATGCCGGCTGATCTGCTCTAGTTCCTGATCACTCATATTATCAAGTTCAGAACCCGTTACAATCTGATCACCAGGCAACAAAAGATTAATCTCTTTGGCAATTGCGCTGGCAGTATTAGGATGGTCTCCGGTAATCATCACTACTTTTACTCCCGCTTCGTGACATTTAGCAATTGCGGCAGGCACTTCTGGCCGGGGGGGATCAATCATTCCCTGCATCCCCGTGAAAATGAGACCTTGTTCTAGTTCCTTCTCGCCTTCGCATTCCGCATTGGTAACTGGTCGATAAGCAAAAGCCAGTACTCGTAAAGCGGCTGAAGTCATTTTCTCATTTGCCACTAAAATTTCGTGCCTTTTATTTTCATCCATTCTCACAACCTTTCCATTATGCAAAAGATACTCACATGCTACTAATATTTTATCCGGCGAACCTTTACAATGAAGGCTCTTTTCTCCATTCTCATCATAAATTACGGACATCATACGACGTTCAGATTCAAACGGATTTTCTAATATCCGCAGATATTTCTTGTCTAAATCCTGCTGCCATACTCCTGCCTTAGCAGCCGCCACGATAATGGCCCCTTCTGTTGGATCTCCGTTTATCCGCCACCCAAAAGCCTTATGGTCTTCCAGCGATACAATTTTACTTCGAACCGATGTTTTTCCATGTGCTAATTTCGCATTGTTGCATAATGCACCTGTTATCAGTGTCTGCATGATATCCCCATCATTTGTAGGATCAACGGGTACCCCGGAACAAGTGAATTTCCCCACTGGTGAATACCCTTCTCCGCTTACCTTCCAATATCGCCCATACGTATAGGCTTCCCTTACAGTCATTTCGTTCTTAGTAAGCGTACCAGTTTTATCAGAACAAATTACCGTTGCACACCCTAATGTCTCAATAGAAGATAGCTTGCGAACAATAATATTCCTTTTACTCATTCGCTGCAATCCCATAGCTAGGGCAATAATAACAATAGCAGTTAAACCTTCCGGAATTGCTGCCACAGCTAAACTGGCACCCGTCTGTAACATGCTTAATAACGGTTGCCCGTGTAAAAGACCGGCAAAAAACACTAAGCCAGATACAGCCAGACAACCCCAGACTAAATACTTAGCTAGTTCTTCAAGACGACGCTGCAAGGGCGTAATTTTCTCCTCGTATTCCTGAATTAGCTGGGCAACCTTTCCCATTTCAGTAGCCATGCCTGTGGCTATAACTACCGCCGTCGCCCGTCCTCTTGTCACAGAAGTTCCCATATAAACCATGTTATTGCGCTCAGCAAGAGGTACTAAAGAATTAGCCACAAACATGGCTTCTTTTTTTGCCGGAACTGTTTCACCAGTCAACGACGCTTCTTCCACCTCAAACCGTCTGGAAGTAAGCAACCTCGCATCTGCCGGAACTTTATCCCCTGCTTCCAGGACAATGATATCTCCAGGTACTAATTCTTGGGCTTTTATTTTTCTTGTACGTCCCTCCCGAATCACATTCGCCTGAGGAGCAGCCATTTTTTGCAAGGCATCCAAAGATTTTTCCGCTTTCTGTTCCTGAACCACTCCCAGAATCGCATTGGCAACCACAATAGCCAATGTCAAAAACGAGTCTTTTTTCCGTCCGAGTACAAAAGACAAACCAGCAGCACCAATTAAAACCTGCACCATCAAATCCTTAAATTGATGAATCAGTAGTTTCCAAAAGCCGGGGGTTTCTTTTTTTTCAAGAAGGTTCGCCCCATACTGCATCCGCCTTGTATCTGCTTCTCTTTCACTCAGCCCACACTCCGGTGAAGTATCCATGCGCTCACAGGTTAGTTCGGGAGACAAAGAGAAAACCTCATTATTGGAATTCTCTTTTCCTTTTAAGGCGGGAAAAACTAGTTCGGCAGGAGATTTAGTGGGTACTACACCGGTTCTTACACTATTAAAACGTTGAAGATCTAATGCCGAATCTTTTACAACAGCGTTGTGCTTAAACACCCGCGCGGAATTTGCCAAAACCACCAACGTACTAAAATTTATTAACAGCGTCGCCGCAACCGGAGCAATAAATCGGGCCGCCGCCAGCGCAATTCCTACCACCCCTAATCCCACCGACACGGCCAAATTCTGACGGACGATTTCATCCGTATATTTGCTTAAATGCACAAGGTTAGGAAGCTTTCGTAAATCATCTCCTTTAATAATAACATCGGCCGCCCGGGCAGTGACATTATCATGGCAACCTAAAGAAATACCAATATCCGCGTCCACGAATGCCTGTGAAGCATTTTTACCGGCACCAACCATTACAACACGGCGTCCTTCTCGTTGCAATCCTCTGATTATTGCGGACTTATCATTGGCCCGAACATTACTCCACTGGTTCGTAAATCCAAGTTCATCCGTAGCAGCGGTTTGCTCCTCCCCGCTAATTAACCCGATATGATCAATACCTAATACTCTGAGACGGGTTATTGCCTCATCACTTTCATTTCTAACCTTATCTCTATAGCCAACCAGTCCCATAGGCCTCCCATCAACAGCAACATAAAGCACATGTAGTCCTAAATGCTGCATCCGGCGGATTCTAGCCTTGGCACGTCCTAGCTTGATGTTCTCTTGATTCATAAAAGCCTCGCTACCCGCCGCAACTTGATATTCGCCAACGTTACACCGCACACCCAAATCATCAAGCACAAAACTGTCCGTCGGAATCAAACTCAAACCTTTTTTTTCCGCATACTTAGCCATCATTCTACCAACCGGCTTTTGGGTTGCAGCAACAGCTGAAGCGGTAAGTTCCACTGCTTCAGCCTCGGTGAATTTCTTTTCTAATATAACCAATTCCTCGATCTCGGGAAGCGCCGTAACAATAGTACTTTCCTTGTCCAATATAAAAGTATCCGCCTTACTAATACTTTCGAAATGGCCTGCATCTTTAACATATACCCCGTCACGCGCCGCAGCCCCTAGCGCCGCCCCTACTGCTGTATGCCGCGAAAGAGCTACTGCTATTGGACACCCGGCAAGCAGTACCGCCAGACTTCGCGCTACATCCCGTGTCAACAAATAGGTTAACCCCGCAATCCCAATACTCCACGGAACTAACTTTTCAGCATAGTAATCCGTCTTAAGAGCAGCCGACTTCCTATGGTTTACATTGGGAATGAAATCCTCTTGTCCAACATCATTTCCATCCTTCCCACCTATTTTCGCTACATTCTCAGTCTTTTTGCCACTCAAACCGGAAACACAGCCATATTCGCCACCGGCCATTTCTCTAATAGCTGCATGAGTGCGAACTTGCATCACATGCCTAAAAAGATTGCTTAGATGCACAATCCATAGCACCGACAACCCTGTAATACTCTCCCGCATAGCTAACAAAATCAAAGTAGCTGAGAAAATAATAAGATCGGAATTAAACTTTTTCTTTTGTGCCAACCGCTTTAAACCATTTCTCAAAATCGGATAACCTGAAATTAAAGTGGTAATGGCTGCCAGGTTAAAGACTCGCTGCGATGCAGCTAACGGTGAACGCCCGACAAACATCCGTTTTAAAAAAATTCCTGCCAGAGCACCGCCTGTAGCAATTGTATATACCAATGGATAATTCGTCGGTTCACCAGATGTCGCTTGTATTGTAGCTGCAACTTCCGCTTGAACATTGGCGACACTTTTCTTTAAACTCTCCTTACTCTTAGAAGCTTGAACAATACCGTGCATGTATACCGTCCAGCATTGAGCAATTTGCTGTTGAATATCTGCAAAACCTATTACATCGACATCAAAATAAATCAGTGCTCTACCAGTCAAGGGATTGGCAGTCACATCTGTTATCCCTTTTAACTTACGTAAACGTCCTATCAAGAATCTCCCATAAATTGAATTTCGCCGGAGACCATCTACCTCAATACGTAACCGCCCCGGAAGCAATCGATATTTGGGGGCCATAAAAACTGAAGTCACCACTATGTTCCTCCTACCCGCATTGTTATCCGATTTTTACCCAATGCAGGTAGTATTTTCAAACTCATAACTTAGTATGCAAAATATCGGGGGTAACTTTCCCCCAAAAATAAGCATGAAAGCAGATGCTATTTCACATCAACCCTATAACAAAAATAAGCAAAGCGTCTGCTTTGCCATAAGAGTTATCTTCTGAGAATTCTTATTGATATTTATCATTATATATATTTATTATAGCGCTTCCAAATAGCACCAGTACCCCCGCACTCATTATGATCTTTAACAAACTCGAGGATAAGGTGCCGGACATAATTGCCAAAAAAGAAACCGTACAAAGCAAAACTAAATTAGTACGATCTGTCATATACTCTATCTTCCTTTAATATTTTTTCTCAAAATCAACCAGCTATACAGCATCGCGTTTCTTTCTTGAAAGACTTATGCTCCATCCGCTTTTTGACTTTTTCTATTTCTTTTTCGTAGTGAAGCTCCCACACCACATCGTATAATTCGTAAAAGCTTATAGCAGCCATACGGCATGTGTCCTTTGCTAATTTTCGTTGAACTGAATTTAGAATGCCTGCAATTTGACTAATCATAGTCTGCCGGACTCGTAAAACGTTTTGTTTGGGGCAACAGTCAACCATTTTTAAAACACTTTCCCCTGGTTTCATCTTTTTAGCGAGCTTCTTAACTAGGAAAAACACTTTAAACTGATCAACATATTCCCGATATGACTGACTAATTAATTCTTCTGAACTCTCTATAATATGCATTGTTCTCAAATATTCTTGAATTAATCCATCAATATAATGTATATTTCCTTGAACCCCATAGTCACCATAATGCATATTCACAAAAGCAACCGCTCCAAAATGTTTCTCTGTTTCCCTTTGTATAATATTCCTAAGCTCTTTCACGAGAATATCCAAATCGCTTCGAGAAAGAATATTGTTATAAAAAGCGTCTTGGTCAAATACCTTTCTCTCAATTATTAGGTCAACAAAAATGCTAATTCTGTCCAAACGGCTTTGAAAAAACTCTTCTATTCGTTGGTTAATTGCCTGATGACAATAATCCACCTTATCACTCACTGCAGTAGCTTGCCGTTCTAAAGTCTGGTGTAAGAAAAATATTCTCGCTGCAGCGTTACTCTGAAACCGTGCCTTCAGCAACATCGGAGTATTGATTGCCTTTATCTTCTTATATGGCCTATAATAATTTATTCCTAATATTTTACGTGCCACAAACCTTACGCTCCATCCTTTGCTACCTATACACATATAGCATATGTTATTTTGGTTTTTCAATGGTTAAGGACATGTTAAACCTTTGTAAATATAATTACATAAGCCCTTTCTGACAAGGAAATACTGAATATAAACGCAAGGAGGTGCCCATTGATGAATGTACTACGATGGGGAACAAAAATAATTGAGAACGCATCGCCAGCTGGCTTAATTCTTGCCGGTACGGCGTTGGCGCTCACCACCCCACCGTTCCGCAGAAAACTGCGCGGTGTCGCAGTGATGGCCACTCGTGGGGTTCTTGTAGCAACAGAAACCGTACAAAACACCGCATTGACACTACGGGAAGGATTAGAAGACATTGTAGCCGAGGCGAAAGCATCTTCCGATCCATTGGCAGAAGATGAAAAAAACAAGTGTACGCTGACAACCGCTGTCAAAAATCACGGACGCCGCTTGGCAGTGACGGCTGCCGCTGGTGCCTTAGCCGTCCGCGATGAATTTAACAATATTGTTGAAGAAGCTAAAAAGGAATCCCCCACTAATGAAGAAAATACCGAGATGAATGCTTTGACCGAGTCGGCGGAAACCAAAGGTTCAAATGAAGCTGAATTTCAAGCTACTAATCAACCACTTGCACTCTCCGAAACTACTGCTCCAGACCACGAAATCCTTGAAGAAGTCGAACCCGACATCGGTTCAACCACTTCTCTCAAAAGGCGTACCCGTAGTAATAAGTAAATATAAAAACTCTCTCCGCAGCAACGCGGAGAGAGTTTTTAAAATATCTTTAAACGAGTCCAAGAAATACCCGCCAAAAGGTTATCCTTAGATTGTTGGCTTCGCTTTTTTACATATCCGAAAAATTCCCCAAGAAATTCTTCCCACAACTTTACTACCTCAGTCTTATCTTGAGCGGATTGTGCCCGAAGCTCAATACTCAAATCGACTGCTTCATGCAACTCTCTGGTCATGCCCTTAATCTTTTCCCGTAAAGATTCTACTGTAGCCAAAAAATCCCCTCCCAATATTATTCGTGCTCCGGTTCTAATGGCGCACCTGTTTCAGTAGTAGCCTCGTTTTCCATTGACTCTTCCAAAATTCCCGAATCAATGGATTGTTTAAATTTTTCAAATTGAGCTTCACTAACAAGATCTTCTATATCTTCTTTGACTCCACTAAATAGGCCCTTTACTTGGTCTGAAAGTGCAATAACCCCTTGTACCGTTTTTACCGCTAGAGGCCGTATTTGCTCTCGCACACCAGGTAGTAACAATGCCCCAACTGCAGCAGCCCCCAGCCAGAAACTTGCATCTCTGCCGGTCGTTGTCTTAATCTGATGATTAAAGCGGCGGCGTGATCGGGCAAGCGCTCCCATATCCGGGCTGTTCTCCACTAAATCAATAAGCTCCGCCAATCCAAGTAGCTCCTTGCGTTCCTGCCGAATCATACGCTGTAGTGTTTTTCGAGCGTAAGGATCAGTGACAGAAGCTAGCTGCTTCTCATATGTGTTTACCGCAGCCAGCTTAGCCTCAAAAATCTGTTCCATACCAATCATCGAATCTTCGTTAGCTGTTTCCGATAGTCGCTCCCTCAATCGCTGCGCTCGGGAAATTTTTCGGTCCTTTGGCGTAGTTTCCATTGCCTGATTCTCGATGCTTGCCATAATAAGCTCTCTCCCCATCTGGAATATTATTCTAATATACTATCCAAAATTAACCACATTTATACAGCATTCCATCCCCTATCCATGTTTTTATCTAATTTGTAGATACTACATCTAGGAGGTGATAAATATGCATTGGCTATTGATTCGTCCAGCAATCGGATGGGGAGCATTTTTACTCATCCACGCCCTCGGTATTCCTCTGGTCTATAAAACGGGAAAGGCTGTTTCAACTAAACTAAGACCGCAATAACGACAAACGACGATTTCTTCCACTTAAAACTAAAACAATTGTTGCTACTAATGCTGCCATATTTTTAATGGCAGCATTATATATTTTTCTTTCCGATTAGAATAACTACTTCTTGCCCAACCATATGCTAGCCAGCCTAACTCAAATTATCCATTATTCTTATCAAAGCACTCCATCACCCGTTACTAATAATGTACATTTTTTTTACCGTCATTGTAGTATAAATTCCTGTACATAATTGTCTAAATTAATGTTAATAGTCCAAAATCCCTATTAATCTCATAGTTATTAACGCCTGATTAACATAATTTTAACACCACTACCGATCTATAGGACTAAAATAAGATTGTATGGATTAACTCTGCTTATGGTGAACTTAATACCATAAAATACTTTAGCAAGGAGGCTACCTTTAGGACAAATTTACATAAACAGAACAAAGTAAGCAAATGGGATCCATTTCCACGAACTTTAACGCGAGGCCGCATGGCCAAATAGTGCTTTAGTCACAACTATAGAAAAGAGGTATACAGATGTTTAGTTTTAATACAGGCGAACTTGTTCTAGTGTTAATTATCGCCTTAGTAGTCTTTGGTCCCGGAAAGCTACCCGATGTTGGCAAAGCAATTGGCCGAAGTGTAAAAGAATTTCGTCACGCCACAACAGGTGAGAATGTAAGAGAAAAAACTGAAGTCACTCATCACTGTTTGCCAACCGAGGCAGGAGAAAAAAAATGAGGTTATCATGTCAGTTGTAAATAACTATCACCCTGCTGATCTTGGAGCAATGACCCTCATCGGGCATCTTCAAGAGCTGCGTAAGCGGCTGCTTATTAGTATCATTGCTTTTGGAATCACTAGCAGCATAAGCTATTTCTTTTCTAGTAATTTAGTGCAATTATTAATATCTTCAGTTAATAAAGTATATTTTTTGAATCCGGCTGAAGCCTTTTTTACCTACCTTAAGGTCTCTGCTTTCAGTGGATTTATTCTGGCACTTCCCCTTATTATGCAGCAAGCCTGGAGCTTTGTCGGGCCAGCACTTACAGAACAAGAACGCAAGGTTTTCAGTATCCTGATACCCGCTTCCTATGTGCTATTTTTAGCTGGAATTACTTTTTCTTATTTTCTGGTCTTGCCAGCAGGAATTAAATTTTTTTTGAGCTTTGCTACGGACGAGCTTCAACCCCTATTTTCACTAGGTCAATATCTATCATTTGTTATTTCTTTTCTATTACCCTTTGGCTTTATCTTCGAAATTCCACTTATTATTATTGGATTAGCCTACTGGCGAATTATTAGCTCCCTGTTCTTAGTCAAAAAACGCAAAATCATTTTAGTGCTGGCATTTATCATCGGTGCAATAATTTCGCCAACCCCCGATATTTTTTCACAAACTATGGTAGCGGTGCCAATAGTATTGTTATATGAGATCAGCCTTTTTATCGTGAAATATGGTCTACACAAGTAAAAACAATTTGATTTTTAGCACTAGCAAAATAGCAACTCGACTTCGATTACTCACTGATAACTCGCACTATACGGAAAAACCGTTTTCAAGCTTTATGACTTGAAAACGGTTTTTTTCTTATAGAAAAATATATTTCTATACAACTTCTGACTATATCAATAACAATTTACCAATTCTTCCCATTTTTACAATTAACAATAAGATTGTTGTCACCCAACGGGGATGCTGTTCCGATTGATAATAAAAACTTGCCTAATACTTGCTGGTATTGCCCTGTCACTGAATCTTCCGAAGCAGCTAACGCTTGATATATGGCTTGTGTTTGCCCATCAATATCCACATCCCCGCAATAATGCGCAAGCATTGCATTAACAAACAAATCGCTAACGGTAACGGTAAAAAAGACTGGGGTCGTAGCAAACTTAGCCGCCATTGCTGCAGCTTGTGATTGTGAAAGTCCTGCATTTAGCTGCATAATAATAGCCGTAAGCTGCTGAATAAACAATTCTTTCATATTCCCAGCCGTAAATTTTTTGGCATATCTTTGAAAATCCAGAGGAGCAACCGAAAAAGCAGTATGTGTTACCCGGGATGATGTAATTGCTAGCCGGTTCTTATCAGGGGACAACCGGACAAAACGATAAGGAATCGGATAAGTTACTAACGACCCGGTTTCAATATCTAACAACGTGTTATTATCAAATATCGCTCTAGAAATATTCTGGGCATGAAAATGCCCTGTAAACACCACTTGTAACCCCAGCTCACTTAGACTACGCCCTACCTCATCATAATCATCCAGTATGTACTCGGGGAAATAATCCGGTTGTGCCGAAAAATGCGGTACAATACCGTGATGCATCATGCCAATGATCATTTTCCCTTGCTGGCCTGCCTCTCGCAATTGATTTTTTATCCAAGTCAACCGACTATCCGGAAGCGCTCCAGATGTCACCGGTAAAGTATTATTAGCATCATATTTGCAAGAATCCATTGCAATAATCCGTAATCCGTCGACAGGTTCAACAACATAGCTTAATGAATTAGGATCTGTTGCAATAGCCTGCCTATAACCAAATTCACTGTAGATATTTTTAAAATCATCCGGTCCAATAGTCGGAACCCTCGTTTGCGAAGCTCCGCTATAACTATACGCATTGGGGTTGTAAATATCGTGATTTCCATTAATAACCAATGCCTTTTTGCCGCACTCGGTCAAGCCACTTAACATGTCCGCAACCCGCTGATGACAAATAAGTTCTCCATCTTTGGTAAGATCACCACAGATAAGCACTATTTCGGCATTACTTTTTTTCACGGTATCAATGGCGCTGATCAACGTAGTATGACTTTCGGTCAGCATTTTTCTATCCCCGGCTAAATAAGTTTCAAACGCTGATCCTGTCGTCCCAAGTTCCGGTGCGTAATAGTGAATATCTGATAACACAGCAAAGTTTACATCAGCAATGGGCTTTGACGGCGATATCGCAGCCAAAGCATTACTTAACGGATTCAGAGCGAGTGTAACAGTTGTTCCAAGGGCTATCTGCAAAAAATGCCGACGTGACAGCGTTTCATTATTATTGCAGCCTTTATCCTTTGTATCATCAAACATAATAACATCTCCTTCTTATCTAAATTGCTACTAATGTCTGACTAAAAGTACGCAGTTAACGATGCCCGATAGTAGCGATATCCAAGATCATAAGTCGTTAATTCTTTGTCACGAATTTTCATATAGTAAAGTTGTCCTTCAAAAGTCCGATTAAACCGATAAGTATATACAGCCCCATAGGCATCCATATTGCGAAGGTCACATCCAGAACCAATCGCTTCCCCTGTGAGATCATACGTCAAATTTAAAATACTATACCGCGATATTGAATTCTTTCCTACCTTGTAGTAACCAAGCCAGAGATTATTATCGCCGCTTTTTGCCGGCAATTGATCACCAATCAGGGCAAATACCATATTTGTATTATTATTATTGCTATAAAGAGTATTGTTCACGTAGTCCCAGGATAAGCTCAAGTGCGGTGTAAACAGGTATTTTGTATAACTATATACATACTTAGCCAAATTGGCAGCATTAGACCCGTTATTTTTTAACGTGGCATAACCTAAACCAGCAATCATTTTACTAGATCCCGTAACCGCCTCAATAGAGTTCACATCAATCCCAACCGTCGAACTTTTATCAATGCGTCCATAATTCCCGATTAAAGTAACCGGGAACTGGTACGTAGCAGGCAATACAACATTAATTCCATCAAAGTTGTATCCAGCATCATCATAAATAACACCATCTGCGCCAAGCCTTAATGACTGAGCGCCAATTTTCGTATTTACAGAACCGACTTTGGTACTTACAAAAACTCGATCCATATCAAGGGTTTTCGTTGAAGTATCATTATTTCCGTGCGAACCAAAAGTAGTCCAGTTGCTGCTTTCATATTTATAAGTTGCGGAAGTGCCATAATAACTTGTGGCAATTTGCGGACTCGTTTTTAATCGCCAATTAACTGAGGTATTATCATCAATTTTAACGCTTTGATCAATCCGCAACCGATATTGAGAATATGCTTCGGTAATTCCCATACATCGACCATCCATCGATCGGACATCAAATTCACCATGAGTAATAAAAGCCGGTTCTTTCTTATCTATCGCCGCTGTATGCACACCCATGTTTTTCAACTCAACCGCAAATTCATTAACTAATTTTTCAATCAATGCTTTTTGACTTGGTGTAGCTTTGCTCTTATTTTCCATGGCTTTGCCTACAAGCATCGCCATTTCATACCGAGTAAGTATTTTCCCATTTAGAGGATTATCCATACCATCAATAAGTCCCGCTGCTTCTAGCTTATCTATTGCTGCATAAGTCCAATGGTTAACCGGAATACTGGAAAAAGGTCCTGCTGCCCATGCTGTGCTCTGAATACAAATCATAATTAGCATAAAAGTTACCGCTAATCTTTTCATAAACTCCTCCTGTTTTTATATTTTATTGATTCTTTCTCTAATAATTATAATGGTAAAATAATCCACAACTGTTACTGTTTCATTATGTTATTGTTAATTTGCATTTCATCGCATGTATTCCATATAAAAACCTCCCTCAGTCACACGACCAAGGGAGGTTGCTCATTTCATATTAATATTTATAGGTAAGACCGAAGCCTAAGGCTTTATTGGAAATTTTAAACTAGTTGGTGGTTTTTATGGTGGAGGCAAGCCAAATAATTCAAGTAGAAATTATATCCACTATGTAGCTATGCCAATAGTCTAAAGGATAGAATACCCATCTCGATAACAAATAACGTCGTAAATATTTTTTTGTTATGTATGGCTAACCATTTTGGCAAAAAAATATCGAATCCATCTTCCTGGCTTTGTGAATACTTTGCTGCAACTAAGGTAAGTGGGCATCTCCACCTGTTTATCATAAGCACTATACCTTCAAAACAGATTAAAGATATACATATCCATAAATAGATATCTATTCTGCCAATTGTAACTGCAAAAAAAATATATAAGAGTATAAAAATAAAGAACGCCCAGATTAAAGTATGCAGTAGTTTTATAATAACTAGCGTTTTATTCTCACTAACAATCAAATTGCTTCCTCCAACCAGTCATATTGGTAACTAACTGAGAAATTTTCTTCCCTGTAGTGCATTTTTAATGATTAATACATAGTTTCTGCGCATACCCAAAATCACCTTTCAATGCTCCTCATAGCAGCGTTTCAGCTAATCCTACTAGATACAGTTCTCCATAACACCTCTACCGGCAAATTATTGCCGTAATTGCTTTATGTATTCCCAAGCAACCACGTTTATGTATTTCCATCCAAAAATTTTCTTGTACCAGTTGTAATCATGCCTCGGTTTAAAACCAGCGCGAAACGCCCAGTTATCAACCGATTGTTTCTCTAATCGCTCACTAGTCCGAGGCCCAAGGGAATAGCCCTCCTTGGCAAACTCCACAATAAAAAGACGGCCACCACTTCTTAATATTCTGCTAAGTTCAACGAGAAATTGTTCCGGCTCATCCAATTCGTGCGCTACAAAAGCCATAAAAATTCCGTCAACACAATTATCCGGCAAAGGAAAAATGCTCTCTTGTGACAAAAGCGGTTCAATGTTTGTTACTTGTTGATCTAAAATTTTAGCGCGAAGAATGTTCAACATTTTGTCACTAATATCTAATCCATAAACCTTCTCTACATGTTTTGATAAGGGTAAGGTATAAACCCCGGTTCCGCACCCTATATCTGCCCATATCTCTTCAAGCCCAGGAGCCAGATCAGCTAATATTTGGCTTGGCGGTAACATCCAAGTACGAAGTGGACTATCGAGCGTTTCAGCCTTGTTCGGATTAAATTTATGACCCATTGTCATTGCCGCCCCTCCCCTTTACTCGTTCCGTATATGCTTGAAAATGTTGCTTGCCTTCATCTTGCCACCATTCACTATAATTGGGCAAATCGCAACGACCATGATTCCGAACGTTTAAGCCATGATGCTTGCCATAGTTATGATATTTTGCACCATGACCTATAGTTCCAAATAGCAAGCGCATCATAAGCACAAGGCCCGCCCCTTGCCAATAGTTAATTGTAGTAAGTCCAAAAATAGTTGGCATAAGCCAATTCCAAAGCAGCATGACAAAAATTCCAAATATGAGACCAAAAATAATCGCTAATACAATTCCGTTAAGGACATGACTCACTAGCTTCATTCCCTTTTGCCCCATGTGTCCATGGTTATTTTCCATAAAATACTCTCCTCCTTTAATTGAATTCAAATACGTCTTTTAGCATAACCTGCAACGCTTTTGTGGCTCTGCTTTTTCGGGCGAGCAGAGTACCAACAGGCTCCCCCCAATCAATCGATAATTGTTTGAACGTCCGCTCTTCAAATTCGGTTGCAATCCAAACTTCACGCTGTTTAGCTTCTAGCCTACCAATAGCATCATATAGCCGCTCTGTTAGCTCCTGCTGATACAAGGTTTTATCAATGCTGGCGCGCGGGTCGGCTATGCGTTCTGACAGAGGTGTTTCTTCTTCCAAGCCTATTTGGTCGATAGATATCATTAATTTAACTTTTCGCTGATAGTCTACTATTTTATTCGCTAATGAACGATAAATGTAAGCGGTCAGATTTTCAACATGGCATGATATATCTGCCTTATTAAAAAGATTAAACAAAACGTCCGCTACGATGTCTTCTGCATCCATATAGGATATACCCGAGATTTTACGAGCAATATAGCCGACGAATTTTGAACGCTGTGTTGCAAAAACATCAACAATTCGCTTTTGGTTTTCTTCAATATGCCTACTCACCCATCCAGCCACCTCCTTCACCGCTCTAATAGTAATAACGAAAAGACTGCAATTTTATTGCATACTTAAAATAAATTTCCCACCATTTTTGATACCCCTAACTCTTTCCATTATACCATTCTCGTACTTTAGGATATCCATTTTATATATCACCCAATTTTCTAGTAAATTAAATAGTAGTACTGTTTTGTCACTCAGGGGAGAAAAAACAAGGCCTCAATCCCACACCCTCTTTCTTATTTCCCGTTCTGCCTGAATAATAAGAAATCTTTTAGCGTTGTTTCAAGCTGTTTACAGATTTCAGTTGAGTCCCTTCCCTCGCTACGTAACCCTTCCAAGGTTTGAACTAATTCTTCAATTTTATTGCAATACTCGGAGATTCTTTTCTTGTATTCCTCTACTTTACTATTCATGTTTCTTTAACGGTAATAATGGCATTTTTTTGTGTTTTGGCTTTATATAAAGCGCAAATTGCAAGTGCAAGTTGAACACTTTGGTAAAATGGCAGCGAACTCAAGCAGCATAAAGGCTGTCGAGAAACGCATCAAAAAGTTCTTCTGGC